>DRDE01000172.1 GCA_011040095.1 Nitrospirota bacterium | reverse complement strand
GTCCGGCAAAAGAAGAACTATTGCTCTTAGGCAAAAATGAAGACTTGGACCGTTATGTCAAAAACCTAAAAAAAAGAAGCCGGGGTCGTGGTGTACTCAATCTCCGCCGTTTACTTAATTTACAGCGCACTTATCCCCACGGGCCGTTTATGGCAGGCATCAGCAAAGCCTTGACTTACGGCCTCTACGACCTGGCAAGGCTGCAAAAGATCATACTTGATAATATCGCCGGAGACTTCTTTGACCTCTCATGAGAAATAAAATCATAGAACTCCTGGAAACCTTGAAATTTCAAGGGATGGCCATGGCTCTTGAGAGCCAGATTGCCCTGGCTGAAAAGGGTGCGGCGGCCCAGGAGATTATTTACAATCTCCTTAGGGAGGAACTCCGCTTTCGACAGGAGCGCGGCATGCAAAACCGGCTGCGAAATGCAAAAATGCCTTGGGACTGGACACTGAACTCCTTTCCCTTTAAAAAACAGCCCGACGTAAACAAAAATCAGATTATGGCCCTCTCCGGCCTGGACTTTCTGCAACGAGGTGAAAATATCATCTTTCAAGGTAAAACCGGCGTTGGTAAAAGCGGCTTGGCTGTGGGAATTTTACGCCAGGCTTTAATTTCAGGATTCCGCGGTAAATTCTACGATGTGCAGCATCTTCTTGATGATCTCTATGCCTCCCTGGCAGACCGTTCAACCACCAAATTGCTGAATGCTTTATGCCGGTATGATATTCTGCTATTGGATGAATTAGGATATCTAACCCTCAACATGGAGCAGATGAATGCTTTCTTCAAGCTCATGAAGGAAAGGTATGAAGCCGGTAAATCCACTATCATTACCACCAACCTTGAACCCGAAGACTGGTACAACCTCTTGAAACCAAAAGACATGGTTGATGCTCTGCTTGATCGTCTCTACCACCGATGCGTCGTTATTAAAATTGACGGTCTTTCTCTCCGTGACGCCTCTTCCCACTAACTTATCTTTTTCTCTTTACTCATCAACCTGCTCCATATCTTTGCACCTCTACCATATCCTTGAATCAACAGCAAATCTTTTTTGTCATGTTCATTCTCGTTATCCCTGCGCTTAGTCCGGGTCATTAATTCTTGGCATTACTGGGTCAGATTATTTTAGCGCCCAAGGGTGTGTCCCTTCACAGCCAATTTTTTTGAATTTCTATACTGGCACTTTAGTATTCTACTTGAAAATCTGAAACCCCGCGCGTGACAAGTGGCGGCAGTCCTCAATAGCTTTAAAGCTACATTAACCGCATTTAACAATAATTACGTAGTCTATCAGTTACATTTCATCTTGACTTATTAAATAATTCATGCTACACTTGTAGTGTACAAGCTACATTATATAGAATATGAGATAACTATGAAGCCTAAAAGCAGCATATCAAACCGCTCTGCTATGGCAGATCCCGCAATTGTAAGGGAAATCTGCCACAGCCTCAAGCAAATGCGATTGAGCAAAAATCTGACGCAGGCAGCGCTGGCCGAGATAGCCGGTCTGAACCGTGTGACAATCAGCCGCATGGAAGCAGGCAGGGCTGCCACCCTTCTCACCGTAGTGCAGGTGCTCCGGGCCCTGGACAAGCTCGACATACTGGATATTTTCAGAGAGGAATCTGAAATAAGCCCCTTGCAATTGCTGAAACTGCAGGAAAAGCAGCGCCAACGAGCTTCCCTCTCAAGAAAAAAGACCGTTGCTGATCGGGAAGAAAAATCAGAATGGTAAGCATAGCCAGGGTTAATATATGGAACGTCTTTGTCGGAGCGGTGGCATGGGATGATTCAAGGGGGTACGCTACATTTGAGTTAGATCCCAACTTTCTGAAAAAAAAATGGGACCTCTCCCCACTCATGATGTCCATTAAAGACGTATCAAAAAGCAACAGCATCTTCTCCTTTCCCAACCTGAACAAAGAAACCTATAAAGGCCTGCCGGGAATGCTGGCAGACAGTTTACCGGATAAATATGGAAATAAATTAATAGAGGCATGGCTTGCGCGAAACGGCCGTGATGCCGGCTCCTTTAATCCTGTAGAACGTCTGTGCTACACCGGCAAAAGAGGAATGGGCGCCTTGGAATACGAACCTGCCACTCACACATTTGATGATTCTTCCAAATCCGTTGAAATAGAAAAACTGGTACGGTTGGCAAAAGATGTATTAAGTGACAGGAGAAACCTCAAAACCAGAATCAGCGCCGGCAGCGATGAAGGATTGATAGACATTATCCGCGTTGGAACTTCAGCGGGGGGCGCCAGGGCGAAAGCCATTATTGCATACAACGAAAAAACGGGAGATGTTCGCTCCGGGCAGATTGACGGTCTGGAAGATTACGATTACTGGATCATCAAGTTCGACGGGGTGACTAATGAGCAGCTGGGTGATCCGAAAGGATACGGGAAGATCGAGTACGCCTACTACCTGATGGCAAAAGAATGCGGAATAAACATGACGGACAGCAGGCTTCTTGAAAAAAACAGGCGCGCTCATTTCATGACAAGGCGCTTCGACCGTCAGGGAACAAAAAAACTTCATTTGCAGACGCTCTGCGCCATCGCCCATTTTGACTACAATGATCCCGCAGCCTGTTCATATGAACAGGCCTTTCAGGTCATGCGTCAACTCAGACTTCCTTACCGGGATGCTGAAGAGCTGTTCAGAAGAATGTGTTTCAACGTAATTGCCCGAAACCAGGATGACCATACAAAAAACATATCCTTTCTCATGGATGAAAACGGGGAATGGGCCCTGTCACCGGCATATGATGTTACCTATGCCTATGACCCGGCAAACAAATGGATGAAAGACCACCAGATGAGCATTAATGGTAAAAGAAAAGATATTAAAATGCCTGATATGGTTCTGCTGGCAAAGAAAATGAACATCAAAAAACCAGGTGAGATTATTGAAAAAATAATATCAAAGGTCATTGACTGGTCAAAATATGCTGACAGGGCAAAGGTTAGCGCCAAACAAGTAAAGGCGATCGAAAAAACATTCCCTTTCATGAAAGGCGCATGGCAATAACGTGTCCGTGAGGTCGGATCTTTTATCGTGACAAAATACGGGTACAGCGCAGTGGCGTAAAGGCGCAAAAGTGAGGCGGTCTGAAATGACTGTCTCCGGAATAATATGTCCCTTGTAAATGAAAAGCGCCTCTTTTAGAATACAAGCATGGTAAAGAGAGATTTAGTTGCGGGAATTGTATCATGAGAGACAAAGACAAGACAAAAAACAGCTTATTAAAGAACTGACGGAACTGCGCCAACGGATAGCCGAACTTGAAAATCAAAAGCAGGCAGGAGAAACACTGCGGGAATCGGAAAATCAATATCGCAACCTGGCGGATAATTCCCTTGTAGGCATTTACAAAACCGGCCTGGAAGGCAGGATACTTTACGTGAACCGGGCGCTCTGCAGAATTCTTGGTTATAAATCTCCTGAAAACAGGCTGAGGGAAAGGAAACGCCCATATTAAAAAGTGAAGCCGGCAAGACTGCGCACTCCGGCATTTTGAAGTTTTCGCGCCTGAAATTCTGGATTTTCATTTTAGGGTTTCTGTGGTATCCTATTGTAACAATAATTGTTGACGGGAAAAAATAATCCGAAGAGACGCATTAAGGCATTGAGAAGCTTTATTGCCATAAAATTGCCTGAAACAGCCAAATCCGCACTGGCAGGGCTTCAGCAGGAGCTGAAAAAATGCGGGGCTGATATAAGGTGGGTTAAACCGGAGAACATTCATCTTACACTTAAATTCCTCGGCAATATCGGGGATGAAATTGTTGATAATATTTTGAAAATAATAGAAACGATATGCAGGAGATTCAGGTCGTTTGACCTCGAGATCAAAGGAACAGGCGCTTTCCCGAGCTTAAGGTCTCCAAGAGTACTGTGGGTCGGAGTCAACAGTAATGCAGATGTTGCCGCGCTTCAGAATGAGATCGAAGCCGGGATGTCTTCTTTAGGATTTGCAAGGGAGAACAGAAAATTTACTCCTCATTTAACTCTCGGCAGATTCAGGTCTTCCCAGGGCAAAGGTCCCTTGCTGGAAAAAATAGAGTTATTCAAAGATCGAAAATATGGTTTAATAGATGTCGGGTCCGTAGCCCTGATGAGGAGTGATCTAAGCCCGTCGGGAGCAAGGCATTCCGTAATTGCAGGGATATCTTTCGGTAATAGCGGCAGTTAGCTTTGTTATGAAAAAGTAGCGCAGAATTTAAGAAGGAGGCAAAATGTCTGATAAAGATCGTACAAAGGCGCTTGAAGTCGCCATATCGCAGATAGAAAAACAGTTTGGCAAAGGGGCCATAATGCGCCTGGGCTCCGAGGGAGTAGTCGAGATACCTGTTGTTTCCACCGGCTCAATAGGTCTGGATGCAGCGCTCGGAATCGGTGGTTTCCCGAGGGGCAGGGTTGTCGAGATTTACGGTCCTGAATCTTCGGGTAAAACAACGCTCGCTCTCAGCGCAATTGCACAGGCACAGAAAGCAGGCGGCACAGCAGCCTTTATTGATGCCGAACATGCTATGGATATATCCTATGCGGAAAAACTCGGAGTCAAAGTTAATGACCTGCTCGTCAGCCAGCCGGATACGGGTGAACAGGCATTGGAAGTTACGGAGACGCTCGTACGCAGCGGTGCCCTTGACATAATTGTAATTGATTCCGTGGCAGCCCTTGTCCCGAGGGCGGAGATCGAGGGTGAAATGGGCGACAGTCTTCCCGGCCTTCAGGCAAGGCTTATGAGCCAGGCATTGAGGAAACTCACAGGCGCAATCTCAAAGGGGCAGGCAACCGTTATCTTCATCAACCAGATCAGGATAAAAATCGGGGTTATGTTCGGGAATCCCGAAACCACAACAGGCGGTAACGCCCTCAAGTTTTATTCATCCATCAGACTTGATATCAGGAGAATTGAACAGCTTAAAAACGCACAGGAAGCAGTCGGCAACAGGGTGAGGGTCAAGGTGGTCAAAAATAAAGTCGCCCCGCCTTTTAAACAGGCGGAGTTTGATATATACTTTAATGAAGGGATTTCAAAGGTCGGTGAGCTTATTGATCTCGGCCTGGAGAAAAAAATAGTGGAAAGAGCAGGGGCATGGTATTCATATAACGGAACCCGGATAGGCCAGGGTAGAGAAAATGCAAAACAGTATCTCAGGTCAAATCCGAATGTGACTCAGGAGATTGAGTCTAAAATACTTGAACAATATGAATTCAAGAGGTAATTTATGAAAGAAGCCATTGATGCACTTCTTAAAAAAGTTGTTGACTTGAGAGCTTCAGACCTGCATGTAAAGGCAGGGAGTTATCCGATTGTCCGGATTGACGGGACAATTTCCGTACTGAAGGATGAGAAACAATTTAATCCTGAAGAGACGGCGTATATAGCTTTCTCACTTATGAATGAATATCAGAAGGAGCAATTCAGAAAGAATCATGACATCGACATAGCCCACGGTGTTGCGGGCATCGGCAGATTCAGATGCAACTGTTTTGTGCAGAGAGGCTCCATAGGCATCGTTTTCAGGGTTATCCCCACGAATGTATCGGAGATAGAGGAATTGCACCTGCCTGTTGTCCTGAAAAAAATTGCCATGGAACCAAGGGGACTGATCCTGGTGACAGGGACGACCGGAAGCGGCAAATCAACGACCCTGGCATCAATGATTGATTATATAAATTCCCGGAAAACGCATAACATCATAACCATAGAAGACCCTATAGAATATCTCCACAGGGATAAAAAAAGCATTATAAGCCAGAGAGAAATCGGCAATGATACAGTATCATTCAGTAAAGCATTGAGGGCGGCATTGAGACAGGACCCGGATATTATCTTTGTCGGCGAAATGCGTGATTTTGAAACTATCAAGACAGCTCTGCTTGCTGCGGAAACCGGGCACCTGGTTCTGAGTACGCTTCATACAACCGACGCTGTTGAGACGGTAAACAGGATTATATCCGTTTTCCCCCCCTATCAGCATAACCAGGTAAGGACACAACTTGCTTCTGTTCTCAAAGCCATAATATCCATGAGACTTATTCCGAAAGCCGATGACACGGGGAGGGTGCCGGCGGTTGAAGTGCTTGTTGCAACCGCCACTATAAAGGCATGCATTGAAGATATGGACAAGACAAGGCTTATCAACGATTATATAGCCGAAGGAGTTAGCCAGTACGGGATGCAGACATTTGATCAATCCCTTTTCGGTCTCTTGCAAACAGGCCTTATAACTTATGAAGAGGCATTGAGCAGGGCCACTAATCCCGATGATTTCGTGCTCAGGATTAAAGGGATTACATCGACAAGGGATATATGGGGCGCAGGCGGCGATATCTCAGGAGACTCACCAGGCGGACAAAAGGGCCCGGAGATTGAAAGATTCTCGCGCTGACGCAAAGACCTATGCATTAAAACTCCTCGGTTACCGTTCCAGAAGTAAAAAGGAAATGCTCGAAAGGCTGAAGAGAAAAGGCTTTGACAGCCGGCAGGTTGACGCTGCAATAAAGTTTCTTGAAGACACGGATTTAATAAACGATAAAACCCTTGCAGTGGATATTTTTAAGTATTCCGCAGAAAGCAAACCCCTCGGTAAAAGAGGCATCAGGTTGGTTCTTGCAAAACGGGGGATTGATAATGAGCTTATCGAAAAGACCCTCTCAACCCATACGGCTGATATGGAAGAAAAAGCCGCGGTCGAATTTGTAAAAAGAAAATTGAGATACCTGGAAAACTATCCTGAAAATGTTATTAAACGGAGGCTATGGGGAATGCTTCAACGCAGGGGTTTTTCAATCGATATAATCAGAAGGGCCGTTAATTCGATGAAAATACGGGGGGCCATTACAAAATGATTTCTATGCGCGCATCCGCGATCCATGACGTGTATGCCGCCGCAAGCGTATCCCATGAATAAGGTTCGGTAAGCTTTTCAGCCCGGCTTGGAGAAAGCCGTTTATTCTCCAGTATCTCTTTTGTGAGTCGATATTCAAAATCACCTTCATCGTACAGGAATTCTTCCGGGAACAGCTCGGGATAGGAAAGCCGGTTTGGAAGAAGCGGACGGCAGCCTGCCCGTACTGCTTCGATTACGGATATACCGAAAAACTCATGCCTGGCGGTTGAGACTGCTATGTTGCTTTGCCTCAGCCAGCGGGCGTAATCAAGTCGTGATCCGGCGTAACCGGAATGAAGAATCTTGTGGGAGAGTTTCTTCCCGGCCTCCCCGAATATGTGAGGCTGTGTTTTAAAAGATTCGCCCAGTACCACGAGCCTGAAATCAATGCCTTTGCGATCCAGGCTGAAAAGGGTTTTGAAAAACAACTCCGGGTTTTTATCATGCTCCCACCTGTGATTCCATAATATTACAGGGACCTCTCCACCGCCTGGTTCTTCTGCTGCATCAATAGCTGAAAAATCAATGCCGGGCGGAATCACCCGGGACCTGGCGCGTATTGCATCACAGGGGTTGTCGAGTTTTAAGTCATAGGACTTCTCCTGTAATTTCTCAATCCCCTGCAGGAAAGATTCGAGATTGTATCCGGAGTTGAACGCCGGACAATCCGAGGCAAGGGCAGTGGTCATATTTGTGAGGGCAAAGTGAAAATCCCGCTCCTCTTCGATCTGTACAGGATAAGCGAACTGGTTTTCGTGAAAATACGTAAGCAGCGGCACGCTGCGCACCCAGGCCGGGGCAAGCCCCCGGAATGCAGCAACATCAACAAAGGTGGAACACAAAATCCGGTCATACCTCCGCCCGGATTCATTCAGTTTTTGGGCATAAAAAGGAGCGGCAAGTCTCATGCGCCATTTCCATTTGCGGGCAGGGAATGTCATGAACTCGAACTTGAATGGGAGTTTGCTCGTCAGGCCGGACAGAAAGGATTTATGAGAGCCCCCGTAGTAGGGTTCAAGAACAAGGATTTGAAGGTCTCTGTATTCGGCCGGGTTTATCATCAGGAATTATAACTATTCAGGTAGGCACAAAGGCACATAGTGGCAAAGGCACAAAGTGAAAAAAAGGATGAAAAACTTTTCTTGTATTTCTGTAACCCTTTGCGCCTATGTGCCTTTGCCACTTTGCACCTGAGCAGTTACCAGGAATTATAACATTTTCAGCTACAGCGCTTTTGTGCTTCAGCATTGATAAGCGTATCCGTTTCAGCATTATTCCCTTTTGGCCTCATTCCATAAAACATCCATCTCGGCAGGGGTCATATCAGTAAGATTTTTATCCTGTTTTGAGGCCTCTGTTTCTATGCGCCTGAACCTTTGAATAAACTTCTTGATAGTCTTCCTCAGGGCGTCTTCAGGGTTTACCTTAACAGAGCCGGCAATTCTCACAAGGACAAAAAACAGGTCTCCCAGCTCATCCTCTATTTCTTCATGCTTTTTTCTATTGAGAGCATCTTTTAATTCCATGATTTCCTGTTCAAGTTTTTCAAATACGTCTTTAATGTTTTCCCGGTCAAAACCGGCCTTCGCCGCCTTGAACTGAACCTGCTGCGCCCTGATCAATGCAGGAAGCGATTGCGGTACCCCGTCGATTGCAGACCCGCAACTTTTCCCTTCTTTCTTCTTATGCTCCCGCCACCACTTACTTACATCTTCTGAAGTCCTGAGGTCTTTATCACCAAACACATGCGGATGACGTTTTATCATCTTCCGGGCAATGCCTTCAATAACATCATTAATGTCAAACTTCCCCTCCTCTTTCGAAAGCCGGCTTTGAAGGAGTATCTGGAAGAGCAGGTCCCCTGATTCTTCTTCCATACCCTGATGATCATTTTCTTCAAGCGCATCAATAAGCTCATAGAATTCCTCTACGAGATACGGCCTGAGACTTTCCCTGGTCTGTTCCCTGTCCCACGGGCAACCATCGGGACCCCGGAGTTTTGCGACTATATCAACTAATTCTTCAAAGTTCATCAACAGAGTATACCAGATTCATTTTGGATTTTAATATCCGGATTTGATAATATTGATTTGATTTTAAATTTTAAACCGGAGGTTCATATCATGCAAAAAACAGCAACATACTTTGAAAAGCCCGGCCAGGACAATACCCGGGAATGTCTTGATATTGTAAAAAAATCCGTTGATGAATTTAATTACAAACATATTGTTGTCGCTTCCACCACCGGCAGCACAGGTCTGATCTTTGCCGAAGCATTCAAGGACAAAGGCGTCAATCTTGTAATTGTAACGCACTCTCATGGGTTTAAAGAGCCGAACAGCATTGAGCTTACCGCGGAGGCAAGGGAAAGAATCCAGGCAGCCGGGGCCGTAATATACACCGGCACAATGATTACCCACAGCCTTGAAACATCATTGGCAAAAAAATTCAGCGGCGTTTACCCGACCCTTCTGGTTGCACAGTCCCTGCGCAGATTCGGGGAAGGAGCTAAAGTCTGCTGCGAGATAGTCATGATGGCTGCTGATGCAGGCCTTATGCCGGAAGGGGAAGAAACCATTGCAGTGGCAGGCACAGGAAGAGGCGCTGATACGGTTATGCTCATAAGGACGGCAGCGTCAAAGAGATTCCTCGATCTCAGGGTGCTGGAAATAATCGCAAAACCCCGGCAGTAAGATTAAACCATAAATATATTTTGCAGGCAACCCATCAATTGCATAAAGTAAATTATTACATTGTTATTATGGTTTGATGATATAATTTGTAAAAAAATAGTAACTATTCAGAATCATCTATGCTTACAGCCGCCTTTGGGCGCTGATTATTTGTTATTACATTTCCCTTTCAGGTCTTCCGCAGGGGCTTTGCAATTCCGCCGATGCGCCCATCACTCCATTGCTTTTTGACAAGTCTCCAACAATTATTGTTAAATATAGACCTTGTAAAATTTTAATTCTCGGGAGAGAGCCATGCCGTTAAACCGGAAAAAATCGAGAGAATTATTTAAAAAAGCAAAACGCCTTATCCCCGGTGGGGTAAACAGTCCTGTCAGGGCTTTCAGGGCTGTCGGCGGAACTCCTTTATTTATCAGCTCGGCAAAGGGTTCCAGAATTTATGATGTGGACGGAAACGAATTCATAGATTATGTGCTTTCATGGGGGCCTATGATCCTTGGCCACTCCCATCCAAAGATAATCAATGCCATTAAAAAAGCCGCTGAAAAAGGCACGAGCTACGGAGCGCCTACTCCCCTTGAAGTGGAGCTTGCCGGGATGATACGCAAGGCATATCCCTCAATGGAGATACTCAGAATGGTCAACTCCGGCACTGAAGCAACTATGAGTGCCATCAGGGCTGCAAGGGGTTTTACAGGAAGGGACAGGATTATAAAATTCGAGGGATGCTACCACGGACATGCAGACGGCCTTCTTGTTAAGGCGGGCTCCGGAGCTGCAACATTCGGAGTGCCCACCAGTCCGGGGGTCCCCAGGGATTATGCGAGAAATACGATTACACTTCCGTTTAATGACCTCCAGGCATTTAAAAAGGTCTGTGAGAAACTCGGGAAGAACATTGCCTGCGTCATCCTTGAACCCGTAGTCGGCAACAGCGGCTGTATCCTTCCGCGTCCCGGCTTCCTTGAAGGCATTAGGAAATTAACCCGGAAATACGGCATGGTCTTAATATTCGATGAGGTTATGACCGGCTTCAGGGTATCCTACGGCGGGGCGCAAAAGGCATTCAGGATAAAGCCCGACATGACCTGTCTCGGAAAAGTAATCGGCGGCGGACTGCCGGTCGGCGTATACGGGGGTAAAAAAGAGATAATGAGAAATATCGCTCCTGACGGGCCTGTGTATCAGGCAGGGACGCTTTCAGGGAACCCGATTGCAATGACCGCAGGAATAGAGACATTGAAAATATTATCGAAGCCGGAAACATACAAAAAACTTATAGCCAAATCAGAGGCGCTTGAAGAGGCGCTAAAAGACGCTTCAAAACGCGCAGGCATAAAGACAAGGTTCTACAGGGCGGGAACAATGTTCTGCACTTATTTTACAGACAGGGAAATCTTCAACTTCACTGATGCGGCAAACACTGATACAGCGGCATTTTCTAAGTTCTTCAGAAAGATGCTCGAAAAAGGCATTAACCTTGCCCCCTCTGCATTTGAAGCGGGCTTTATGTCACTTGCCCATTCGCAGGCAGATATTAATAAAACCGCACGGGCGGCTTACGAGAGTTTTAAAGAGATAAAGTGAAACTTATAATTACCGGCTTCTCCAACTCAGGCAAGACAACGGTCTTTAATGCGCTTACATGCCTTGACCTGGAAACAACGACGTACCCGACCTCTATTTCCGCCGAGGTTGAACCTCATATCGGGGTTGTAAAAATCCCCGATGTAAGGGTTGATAAGCTGTCATCTATCTATGACCCCAAGAAAATTGCATTCGCTACGGTTGAGTATATCGATTACATAGGCATTACTTCAGCCGCTGCCGGTGGTGATGTATCACAAAACACCAAAGTCTTCAATTTAATTAAGGATGCCGACGCAATTGTGCATGTTGTCAGGGCATTCAAAGACGAATCCATAATGCATCCACTTGGCAATGTCAATCCGGTAAGAGACGTTGCTTCATTTGAAGACGAACTTATATTAGGTGATCTTGAACTGGTCGAAAAGAGACTTGAGAAAATCGGGGAACAGGAGAAAAAAGGCAAGAAACAGGATGAGGCCGACAAGCAACTCCTGCTTAAGTGTAAAAAATCCCTTGAAGAAGAAACCTCCCTGCGGGATATTGAGTTTGATGATGAAGAAAAGAGGTTGATGCTGCCCTATCAGTTTCTTACAACGATACCTGAAATAATTGTTTTAAATATTAACGAAAGAGACATTAATTCCGATAAAGTGAAAGAACTCCGGAGTAAAATAGAAAAATACTTTAAAGAAAAAGGCAAGGGCGCCGTACCCCCGGTACTGTCACTCTGCGGAAAGATAGAGATGGAGATTGCACAGCTTCCGCAGGATGAGGCAAAGGAGTTTCTTGATGACCTTGGCATTGAAGAACCCGCCATGCACAAACTCTGCCATGTTTCCTACGACGCACTCGGTCTTAT
>DRDE01000171.1 GCA_011040095.1 Nitrospirota bacterium | reverse complement strand
TTTTCTCTCTCTTTATTCTGTCCTTTGTACGGGTATCCTGCCTGTATTTATAAGCTCATAAAAGCCTTCTAAAATGCTTCCCTCAAAGCTCATCCCCAGGTATGTCCTGATGTTTTTCTTTAATGCCCTCAGCCAGTGCCCCTGCCTCTGCCTCGTTAATCCGTCTGGGTTCAGTAGCGGAGTTGTCGTAATGGCAGAATTCACCAAATCGGGAATTTTGAATTATGAGTTTCACATCATAGCAATGAAGACACCCGGCGGATTGCTATTTTGCTCGGCTCTGATGGATCAATCCAGAATGTTTTGCAGGCTGAATCCAGTGGCGCTGGCAAGGAGAAACCTGACTCCGAGTAATCAGAAAAAGCCTCTTCACTTTTTCATATTTCTTGCCATAAGCAAACATTTGATACATGTCAGACTGAGAAATGTCGTAATTATATTTAGAATCTGTCTATAAACATAATAATTGAGCTGTTATTCCCGTAGTCTGTTGAGCGGGAATCCAGTCTTTTCAGTGAGTTCTGGATGCCCGATTACAGACTTCGGGCATGACGAAAATAAAAAACAATCGAGTGGGTCAATTTTTTCTTCCTCTCTTCCCCTCTTTGGAAAAGAGGGGTCAGGGGAGATTTTGTTAATCACAATTGTCTCCATATTTCTTTTAGGACTGAATCAAGACTCTTCAGTACTTCTCTATCTGAAAACCTGACAACAGGGAAAAAACCGAATTCCCGTTTTTCATTTGTAAATTCAAACAGATAATGATGTGTCTTCTACAATATGATGTTTCTGGCGGGCATCGTTCACAATATCCTCTAACTTTGCGGCAATTTCATCATCAATCCAGTCTGCTCCGCACTGTGAACATAGTGTTGCAGGAACATCTCTTACAACAACGACACTAAAAACCGGATCAAAAGTGAAAGTAGTTTTTCCGGGCCTTTTCTTTCCTCTGCAGAGAGGACATTGATCAGCCGCTGTTTTAATCACCATGCTCCCTCCTTATCCTCTACTATATGAATTTACGAAAGGGACATGCTGAAAAGTGTTGCAGGGGCAAGGTTGTTAGAATACTGTTATATATATTATCAGCTCAGTATCTCATCTGGTTCAAGCCAGACAGCTTTTCCGTCTCGCCAGATAACGACTGAGTTGCCAGCCTGCTTATGCTTGAGCAGCGCTTCACGTACACCCTGAACCAGAGCCTTTGTGATATTTTCAGGATTAGAGAAAGCCTCAATGATTTTGTCTTTATTTTTTTCTTTCTGATCCATATTCTTTTTCAATATTATGCCACATTGTGCCATCCATGACAACTAAATCACTGGACCCTTCACCATAGGCTATCAGTCTGGATTCAGTAGCGGAGTTGTCGTAATGGCAGAATTCACCAAATCGGGAATTTTGAATTATGAGTTTCACATCATAGCAATGAAGACACCCGGCGGATTGCTATTTTGCTCGGCTCTGATGGATCAATCCAGAATGTTTTGCAGGCTGAATCCAGTGGCGCAGGCAAGGAGAAACCTGACTCCGAATAAGCAGAAAAAGCCTCTTCACTTTTTCATATTTCTTGCCATAAGCAAACATTTGATACATGTCAGACTGAGAAATGTCGTAATTATATTTAGAGTCTGTGTATAAACATAACAATTGAGCCGTCATTCCCGCATTCCGTTGAGCGGGAATCCAGTCTTTTCAGTGAGTTCTGGATGCCCGATTACAGACTTCGGGCATGACGAAAATAAAAAACAATCGAGTGGGTCAATTTTTGGTTCGTCTCTTCCCCTCTTTGGAAAAGAGGGGTTGGGGGAGATTTTATTAATCATAATTGTCTCCATATTTCTTCCAAAACTGAATCAAGACTCTTCAGTACTTCTCTATCTGAAAACCTAACAACGGAAAAAGTGGGGAATAATACTGGAAATCGACATATCAACGTTGAATTCACGTAGGTACCGTAAATCAACAAAATGGAAATTCTCTCCCTAAAATCACACTATCAATCGGTTATTCGCAGATTTTCATTTTATTGGAATTGCCAGCTTCACCTGCTTATCAATAATCAGAAAGGATTAGAGTACTGATAATTACAGATTAGAAGAGGGATGTTCATTTAATTGAGGGAATGTTGCTTCTGCTAACAAAGATACAGTGTAAATTCGGAGTGAGTCTTATCCTTCGTGCATATTTCAATCAGTAATTATTATTCTATTCTCAGATTTTTGCCGTCACTTGGCTAATTTCGCCTTTATCGCCTCGAAGTCTTTCCCTCTTGGCATTACGAAAAGGCAGTGCCCACTGCTCCTCAGCTCCCATAATGCACCGAGTCTGCGCTTCTCTTCGTTACCCGGTAAATCATAGTCTCTGCTATTCTTATACTCCACTGCCCGGATACGGCCGTCCTCAAGTTTGCAGATGAAATCGGGATAGAACTTGTCAGTAGCAGTTTGCAGCGAAAAAGAAGTCGGCTTACGCTCGACGTTGCGCACCCAATATTTAACACCCTCGAGTACTGTTGCAAGAAACACTGCACAGTCAAATTCCTCGCCCTCGGCCCCCGGATTGCCGATCTCAGGGAAGAAATGTTTAGGCAAATCTACGAACCCGCAATAAGGTCTATCGTAAGCATAACGGCCTTGTTCAAATATCATCTCACCCCGACCGTCAGATGCAAAGACCTCGGCATTGAGGAATAATACCATATGAATCCGGCCCATCAAGTGGCGTTTGGCTTCTTTAATTTTGACCTCAAGCGCAGCTCGGAGCCTGAATTTTGTGTATACCAATTCCTGAATCTTAAAACCCCGCCATTGTTTAAGCCATGTAATCGCCTTATCGAGAAAAGCCGCCTTATCGTCCGGCGAAATACTATCATCAGGGATTTTCGTTCGAACCATGAAACAAGCTGAACCTGATCCCATTCGGTGTGAAAGTCAAAAAATGCCAACCGCTCTTCAATCTTATCAAAATATTCAAAGCGTACCCGTTTCATCGATTCTATTGTGCTACCTTTAGTATGTAGAACTATAGTCATCAAGAAAGTATACTAAGAAAATTTCTATGTGAAATGCATCGTATGCGCGATAATGTCAATATTCGTTTCGGAAAGAAGGTAAGGGAGGAACGCCAGAAGAGGAGCCTTTCGCAGGAAAGACTTGCAATGAAGGCAGGTGTTCACCGTACGTATATTGGAATGATCGAACGAGCTGAAAAGAACATCACGCTGGAAAACATCGACAAGTTAGCGAAGGCTTTGGGAATTCCTATCGAGGAACTTTTCAGGCTATAATGGAACAAAAGAAACTTCCTAAACTACCGCAACTGTTACACCGCAAAATATACAAGACTGGGCAAACACGCGGTGCTGATGACGACGTAATTTATCAGAACAGGGTCGTCCGTAACAGCACGGTACTTATTCCCTATTCCTCATGGGCGTATCCCTTTAAATTACCGACAGGAGAAAGCGAATTTGAAAAAGGTTTTATTGTTCTCATCTCTCCGAGAGAATATTTTGGTACCAAAAACATTGAAGAGCAACTCGAAACCAAGGGAATTACAATCGGACTCAATGCGCTTGTGTTCTATGAGACGCGGGAACACTGGGAAAAGCACAATCCGGAAAAACTCAAATGGCAGTTGGCGCAGAAAAGGACTGCTCCGCTCGGCGGCAACTATGTCGCCCGCGTTCCGGCGACCACCGCAACTGACAGCGGAGAAAAGATAGTTCGCGGTTTTACTACGACATCAAGTAAAGGTGCTGGTATTAGAGTTTTTGAATATGCCAGCGCCAAAACGAATAAGCACTGCCGAGATCAGCTTGAAGCATTATTTTGGCTCTGCCGTAACGCAGAGCCCGTCGCCAGCGCGAACGGGATGAAACCCGATGATATTTCTACAAGAAAATCCATGATTCTGGAATCGTGTTCCGAGCAAGGTTTGCTCGATTATGAAAAACTCGTTCATGCACGGGCATTAAACAAGAAGCACCGGACAATTTGCCCCTTATGTCTTGAAGAATTATCAGGAGACGGTTTCTTTAACCGTATGCAACAAGCTGAAGGAAGAGAGGTCCCTGACCTCACGGTTACAGAAATAAACCTCTTTCATATAGAAGAGCTTCGCATGGGCACTTTCAACCACCGCCCTTACAATATCAGTTGGGGCCACCATCACTGCAATGTTGTTACGAAGGATTCTGGAATTATGGGCACGCTGGAATGGATGAGGCGTGTGCTTCAAAGAAATATTGACGCGGTTACCCTGATTCTGTAAAAAGCGTCGGTTGAGACGCTCTCGATTTCTTAATGGGGCGCCTATCTGCAATAGTCGTTTTCATTTGTCCTATTCCGTTCGCCAGTTCTAACATAGTCTCTGTATGTGATATCCAGGCAGGGTCAATTTCAATTGATACAGAAAGCCGTCCTAGTTTTAGGGCGGCAAGGGACGTACTCCCAGAGCCGCTGAAACAGTCAAGGACGATATCTCCACGGTAGGTCGTTGCTTCGATAGCGTGCTCAAGCATTTCTAACGGTTTTTCGGCAGGATGCTTACCTTTATAAGGACGCACGGACGGAAAATCCCAGACATCAGTAAATTCTTTCGATGAATCGACCATAAATGGGCGGATGACATCGTAGTATGGAGGCATTGATTCAACCGTTCCGGTTTTCAAAAGAGCTTTACTGAGCTTTTCGTATTGCTCAAGGCTCGGAACATTCCGCCCCGCTTCCCAGTTTGATACGGCGCCTCCATGATTGACTTTTCCGTATGCGCCAATTATTTCTGTGAGTTGATGCATTGTTAATCCAGCTTTCTGCCTCATTTCACGCAACAAATTACCGAAATAGCAGCGATGTAAATTCCCATCGAAAGCGGGTTCGGCAAATATGATACGTTCCGTATGTGCATACCACTGACGGAGAGCTTCTTTCTTCATTTTCTGTTTCCAACCATCAAACCCCGGGTCGTTCGGCTTTGTCCATATGATTTGAGATAGGATATTGAAATGTTCTGAAAATATTACTTCCAGGCGAGCGGCCATCGACGGTGCACAAAAACAGAAGAATGATCCGTTTGGCTTTAGTATTCTACGCCACTCGACTGCAAACTGAGCCATCCATTCCAAGTAGTCAAGGTCTTCCTTAAAAGAAGTGTCTCCATGTATGTTCCATTTCTTAGTAGCGTGGTATGGGGGATCGGTGAGAATAAGCGAAATACTGTGATCAGGAAATAGCTTTATTACTTCTAACGAATCTCCTTCAATAAGGATTGATTTAGAAGTTACTACTCTTGCAGAGGATACAGCATTTCTAATATTTTCGAAATCCTTTTTTCTGCTCATTGGATATTATGAAACCTTTGCGTGTCAGTTCATCTGTTGCTAACTATGGTATACACTAACTTATACTGACAGTATTTTTCAAGCTGTAAAAATCCTGTAATTTGGGACCGTAACGGAACCTGCCGGTGGTGATTCTCGACAGCTTTACGACCTACCCAATCAAGACGTAGCATGTTTCTCCATTACCCTTTAAATTCATTGATCTCATCCGTTAATGTTGGAGTCCCATTCCCACGATCAGTCCGTCTGAAAAGGGAGAAGTCAGCTAATTCACCAACGTTCCCCAAATGTCTCTTTTAATTCTTGATGGGTGACCACAGACTACATCCTTTGTTATATACGACGGAGGTTCATTGCAATCGGGCCTCGATAAGTAAAAGCTAAATTAAAAGCGACTCTGTTCCCAACGCACAAGTCTGCCCAGTCACAACCATGCTGATGATATCTATAGATGAAAATATCATCAGCTGTGCCGTCTCTGCGCAAGAAAGCATATGAGAGTTCAAGTCTCGTTATTACTCCTTGAAACTCGTCCAACTCACCAGTGGTACGGTAAACTTGACCAATAGGATCGCGTTTAAGTGCAATATTAAGATTTGTGTTGCGCAAAGTTTTGAAAATTATCATTGCCTCCTCTATTTCATTCAGCAAGAAGGTACAACGAGCATACCAAAACTGTGCACTGTATCGGCCGTCACCGTTAGTAAATGAGCGCCGAAGGTAATGGCGGACTTCGCTCAAGTTTGTGCTCGCATGATCAGAGAGCAGCATCGCAAGTTTGAAATTCAGATCCCTGTCACCGGGGTTTAAGTCTAATGCCTCCTTTATCACATCCACTGCGGCTGCTCCATTTGGAGTCTGTGCATACATACTGGCTAATCTTAAGGCAATATATGGACTTCTTTTGTTTGTCGCAAAAGCTTTCTTCAGCGCCTCGAAAGCACGCGGTTCATCGTTAATGAGTTTGAAGAAAGACGCCTCTACTTCAAGTATGGTGCTATCATTTGGAAAGATTTGTTTTGAGGCCGAAATACTTTTTTCAGTGTCTTTAATGAGTCTTTCAATCGATGGTTCGTCGCCAGTTGCTAAGGCTTCCGATAGCTTCGCCATACTAACCTTGATCAATGTATAATGAGAATGTGATGTCTCAGGATGCTGAGATGTCAATTTGGTTGCCAAGTTTTGGGCCTCACTGCGAAATTTCTCTTTTTCGATTGGAGCACTGACCTTTTCAGACTTTTTAAGCGCTAATTCAGAAAGAGAATGCATAATCGGTTTGTACCACGGTAGTCTTGAATGAGCCTGCTGTAACAATTCCGTAGCATTAGCCAGACTACCACCCGGAGAGTTCATTTCAAATATTGCCATCTGTTGCATCAGCAAGGGATCATTGGGCGATCGTTTAGATGCATGATCATAGAGTTGTCTAATCATTTGGGGGTCATTAAAAAGTTGCATCAATCTTCTTGCTTTCACCAGCCCTTTAAATGCAACCAAATCGCTATGATAATCAACATCTAAGCAGGAAATAACTCTTACGTATTCATCAAAACGATCTTGCGAACTGCTAAGCACCTGTTCAAAAACCATCTCGGCGATATGTGGATGTCTGGTCGTATAAAGATAGTCATTCGTGTGCTCATATTTCATAGCAAATATGATGTATTCCAACGGTTGAAATAATTTTTCCTTAAAAGTTGAAAAGCTTATTCCGTGAACGCGAGAAATTAACCCCGCACGAACGCCTACCCCTAAACGATGAAGTATAGAAACTGTTATGTAAAGAGACTGCGCTTGAAGAGAAGGGATAGACTGATATTCATCAAGAATTATTTCAGAAAATGGTTTACCGAGGGTTGCTTCGTGAAGTGCAATAAGCAATTCTCGGCCCGCTCTCTTTGAAAGCTGTTCAACTTGCTTTTCATGTGTCAAACTTTCTAAGTAGCCTAGGGAGTTAAACGTCGCTAATTTTATTAGCAGCTCATTGATTTCTTTATTTGTTAAATATTTCAGTGAATAGTCCTGAGAGAGATGACTTTCGAGGGGCGTACAATTTTCGTTCCATTCATTATGACGTTCAGCAGAAATAACTGTTAGAAGTACACCTGCTTGCTTTGCCTTGCTCAATAGGCTAATGATTTTTTCTGTATTGTCGGATGCTGGCTCGACAAAAAGAAATATCCGCTCCTTGCACAATGTGAAAAGTTCCTCGATGGGGTGGTAATCAATTTCAACCTGCGCTTTCGCCACTAAGCAAAGTTTGTTGAAATCAATCGCGGCGTCCCATGCCAGTCGCCTTAGTAACACCGTTTTGCCTGAACCAGCATGTCCCTTCAAGACATAAAGTTCCTGTAACGTTTCTCGTTCGTCCTCACTTGCAAGAAACACTTCAGATAAAATTGAATCTGTTATTCCCCTTCGCACGTCATATTGTTTAACTATGGGATCCCAGTCAGAAAAGTAGCCTTTATAAAATGCTTTTGGATTCGACGAAGTTGTCGCAAAAGATTTATGAAGATAATCGACGTCATTGCTGAGAAAGGATAAAAGACTCTCGCTTGGCTTCAGCCCAGTCGTCTTGAAGCGTGGAAGAATGGGATAGTCATATGCTGTTGAAATAGTCGCAAGCTTACGAAGAGATAAATTAATTGTACCATTAATCGAAGTGATGAATTCCTCAAATGTACACTTAAGTGCGGTTATTTTCTTGGTTTCCCAAAACCTCGCCTCAGCATCCGTAACAGACGGGCCTACCATAAAAGACCTAGGGCGCGCTGATTTCAATTGGTCGAGAGTTAGAAGGATTGCTCTGATATCTGGATCGGCTAGGCTATGTCCTACAAACAGGAAGGGATATTCATAGGAATATTCGGTTAAACGATCAAAAAGGCGGCTCCGCCCATTCTTGTGACTTACATATTGATCCACGGTTAAGATTAGCGGCAACTCCTCATTGTTAATTTCGGTTACACATCCATGAAGTTTCAGATAAAGAACATTTTTGCCTGACTTCAAACGCGACTCAATGCTTTCACCATTTTTCTTGCAAATAGAGAGTTCCTGCGACCGTTCTACGCAGGCGTTGTAGGCTTTTTCAAGCACCAGATCATAATTTGTAGTCGCGATTACTTTCCATACAAAAGTTGGAATTATTCGATGAAATGGTGCTGGCTCAAAATCGCGCACTGTTTCGGCTATAAAAGTTTGGACTTTAAAAAGACTTGCCTCGCTGATTGCTAATTCAGCAACATAAGATAACGGCTTATTTTGATATTCATGCCCCAGAAATTTCTCTGCAATCAAGTTTGCCAATTTCTGACCTTGTGGCATATCTCTTTTTTCTGGATGGACCGCCCCAACAGTTGCCCCAGCCCCTAGGAAAAGTAATATATTGCCCGTGCGGATTTGGTCTAATAGGTGTTTTGGTATTTCCATGCCTTAGGCAATCCTTCCTTTTATAATTAGCACATCCTTTATTTCATGATTGGGCAGACAACAAGTGGTCAAGTTTTGTTTCTTACATTCCGTATTTTTCAGATAAATCAATTTCCCCTCTCATCACCCTCATTGCATTATCCAGATTCTTCTCAAAGGCCTGAGTATAAAACAGTGCAGGAGTGCAAAACTCCGGGCTCAACCATGATCCGAACTCAAAGGCGATGTCCTTGTGAGCATACGTTCCGCTGCCATACCGGCCGGCTTTAGCCAACATCCCGACAGCGTTGGTTTTTTCAATCCATTTTTTAACAGACAGTGTGAAGTGGTTCAGTCCGGCCTCGCTTTTAATCCCCTCGAATTCGGGGGAATTAAAACCGGGGTTATTGAGCTGCTCCCAAATACCGATAAACTCTATAGTATTTTTGTTCCGAAGCCATTTCTCAATCAAAACTGAGCCGTCTTCAAAACTGCGCACCATGTCGGTCAGAGAAATATAGTCTTCCTGATTGTGTGAATAGATGGAGATTTCGGAATCCTTGACCTTGATGATCCGTTTTTTCATTGCGATGCTCTCCCTCCGGCCCCGTCAATGATGAGCAACCGGGGGATTGAGGAAACCTGATAAGCCCTCTTTCGATATACACGACAGATCCAACGAAGTGTCCTGCTACCTTGTCATTGCTGCCCGTTTTAATGATGTCATCCCAGAGCTGTCCGCATTCTTTCAGAGTCCAACTGTAGGTGCGCTGATAGATAGGTATAATGAACTGCTTCGGCCCCTTCAGAAAGTTCATCAAATTAACGGCTTGCGCTATCACTATTTATTTGGCCCCCATTCAAAAAAGTTTAATAATGATAATATGTTATGCCTATTAAAAACAAGAACTATTGTATTTCTCATTGATTCCCCGGCACAACACATTCAGACAGGCTATAGAATCAAGCATTCAACAGCCATTCCCACAACGGGACAATATGAATCTTCCCCGCCCCGGTTTTTAATAATTCTTTATGCTCCGCTGTTATTATGCTCCCCTCTTTTATTGAGAGCTTTTCCATTGCCTCAACTAATCCCCTGATCTCCCGTTCTTTTGTAGCCGGTGATTCCAGGTCATAGCTTACATTAAGCAGATGCTCTTTTCCCCCGGAAATATAATAGAAGTCTACTCTATTATATAGGACATATCTTTTCCTGAAAATCTGCAATAATTCTTCAAAAAACATCCTTCTTCATAAAGTGGACCCCATGTCAAGACTGATTTCAGACCTTTTTAAGCTACATTATATGCCAGCATGCAGCCTGACTGTAAGGAGGCCGTAGGCCGACTGGAAGTCAGGCTGCGCGAAAATTTTTTTGACATCCTCCTTCCCCCTCCCTATATCTTC
>DRDE01000170.1 GCA_011040095.1 Nitrospirota bacterium | reverse complement strand
CTTAAACATAATTTCTTACCTCCATGTCGGGAGACTATGGGTTTTGTTCTCCGTGTGCAACTGCTCGGATATATCTCCCCCTTTTCCGAATGGGGAGACCAGGGCAGCTACGATATAAGATAGAATCCGAGATACTGAAGGAATGAAATCATTGACAGGATTACACACCTCCCTCGAGATTTCCAAATGGACAGGTCTTCCGGCTCAGGGCATTGCGACCCGTTTCAGGGTTGCATCCTACTCACCCGCCTTCCCGGTCTTTTCGACCAGTGGCTTACGATTGGGTTTTCGTTCCCGTTACGGCTGCGGGGCAGCGGGGGATTTTCACCCCTCTTCCTCACATCCATTCGCGCCTGCAAAAGGAAAATCCTTTTAAACAGACTTTTAATTCAAACACATTCAATTCTTAAAAGTCAATTTTCCTGTCCCTCCGTCACCACCCTCTTCAGGAACTTCGGACCACCTGCGGAGTCGAACCCTGTTACATAGGGTTGCTCTGATGAGACACCGCTCTGTATCGCATCCTGTTCATCCGGCGTGACCGAATCTTCCTCCGCCTCACCGGACAGTACACACTGAGGCAGACTTTGCCCGCTGTCTTCTTCTGCAGCGGGTTTTATAATTTATTCCTGCGGTTTTGCTCAATCAGACCGGCCAAATCTCACCCAAATCCAAGCGCCAAAGGCAATCCTTGAAAAGTCAAAAATAATGGAATCCTTATGTGCGGAAAATGCGTTTTAGCTGTTACCGTTATGGTATTATTGCCTGTGAACGGTTACATTTTTTGTACAAATAGTCTAAAATGTCTTACCAGCATCAGATAATAAGCTCGATTTAATCATACCGGTAACACAACATATTGAATCAAGGAGGACTATATGTCAAAAATTCAAAGGGCATTAATAAGCGTTTCAGACAAAAGCGGAATAATAGAATTTGCACAGGGACTTGCCGGGCTTGGAGTAGAGATACTTTCAACAGGGGGTACTGCAAAGGCCCTGAATGATGCCGGACTCAGTGTAAAGGATGTATCGGAGTATACGGGCTTCCCGGAGATGTTAGGCGGCAGGCTCAAGACTCTCCATCCGAAGATTCACGGCGGCCTTCTCTGGAGGAGGGATAATCCCCGGGACCGGGAAGATGTGAAGGCCCACAACATAGACTCGATAGATATGGTGGTTGTTAACCTTTATCCCTTTGAGCAGACGGTATCAAAACCGGATGTGAAACTCGAAGAGGCCATTGAAAACATTGATATAGGCGGCCCGACCATGCTGAGGGCGGCATCGAAAAACTTCAGGGATGTGATTGTCATTACAGACCCTGACGATTATTCAAAAATCCTCGAAGAATTAAAATCCGGCAATGGAGAGGCGGGTTACGACACCAGATATTATCTTGCCAGAAAGGTTTTTGCCCATACTGCGAAATATGACACGCTTATTTCAAATTATCTTAATAAACAGGCTGAGCCTGATAATCCGTTTCAGCCCACGCTTAATATGAGTTTCAGCAGGATTAGCAGTCTGAGGTACGGTGAAAACCCTCACATGAAGGCCGCGTTATACAGGGAGCCTCTGTATAACGGATTGTCAATCGTTGATGCAAAGATATTGCAGGGCAAGGAAATGTCCTTTAATAATTATCTTGATTCAAGCGCTGCCGTGGACCTTGCAAAGGAGTTTAAAGGTCAGCCGACAGCGGTTATTGTCAAGCACAATAACCCATGCGGCGTGGCAGTAGACGGCTCCATTTCAAAGGCTTATAAAAATGCCTTTGAGACAGACCCTATTTCAGCGTTCGGAGGTGTTATTTCATTAAGTGAAAAAGTTGATGAAGCGACTGCAAAAGAAATACTCTCACTTTTTGTCGAAATAATTATTGCCCCCGGATTCGATCCGGAAGCGTTGAAGATGTTGAGCGGGAAACCCAACATCAGGCTGCTTGAGCTTGATATAACTAAAGATGTAACAGGTTTTGAGATGAGGAAAATCCAGGGCGGGCTTCTTGTCCAGGAAAGAGATGCCGCGATGATAGAAGACCTGAAATCATTAAAAGTGGCTACAAAGAGACAGCCTGATGATGATGAGTATGCTGCAATGGCCTTTGCATGGAGGATATGCAAGCATATGAAGTCAAATGCAATCATCTATTCTACAAAAGACCGGACACTCGGAATCGGCTGCGGCCAGACCAGCAGGGTCGACTCTGCAAGGCTTGCCGCAATGAAGGCCGGGAATTTCAATATCTCCCTGAAAGGCTCAGCAGTCGCCTCGGATGCTTTTTTCCCGAACAGGGACGGCATAGACGTTGTGGCGGAAGCCGGAGCAACAGCAGTAATCCAGCCCGGAGGTTCAATAAAGGACGCCGATACCATAGCTGCCGCTGATGAACATGACATGACAATGGTCTTTACGGGGATGAGGCATTTCAGGCATTAAAAACCGTGAACTGTGAACGGTTAAAATAAACGTATCTGCTCAGGCAGGCACAAAGTGAAAAAAAGGATGAAAAACTTTTCCTGTATTTCTTTTAAACTTTGTGCCTCTGTGCCTTTGCCACTTTGTGCCTGAGCAGTTACAAATAAACAGGAGATTTAACATATGAAAGTCCTTGTAATCGGAGGCGGTGGAAGGGAGCATGCCCTTGTATGGAAACTTGCTCAAAGCCCCGGGGTTAAAAAGGTTTACTGCGCCCCGGGCAATGCCGGGATATCCGGGATTGCAGAGTGCATCGATATAAAGGCGGATAATATTGAGGCGCTCCTGGATTTTGTCAAATATAACTGGATTGACCTTACAGTCGTCGGGCCTGAAATCCCGCTTACCGCCGGGGTTGTCGATGCATTTGTAAAAGAAGGCCGCAGGATTTTCGGTCCCGACAAATCCGGAGCCCGGCTTGAGGGAAGTAAAATATTCGCAAAGGATTTTATGCTCAAATACGGAATCCCGACTGCCGAGTATAAAACCTTCACGTCTTACAGGCAGGCGGAAGAATATGTGCGGCTTAAAGGGGCGCCTATTGTAATAAAGGCCGACGGACTTGCCGCGGGCAAGGGCGTTATCGTGGCCGGGACGGTTGATGAAGCAAGGGACGCGCTGAAGATGATAATGAAAGACAGGGCATTTGGTGATGCAGGCAATAAGGTCCTGGTCGAGCAGCGCCTGAAGGGAGAAGAGGCGTCCTTTATGATTTTGACGGATGGGAAAACCGTTGTCCCCCTTGCCGCATCACAGGATCATAAACGGGTTTTTGACGGGGACAGTGGGCCGAACACCGGCGGCATGGGCGCATACAGTCCGGCTCCTGTTGTAACGGAATCTTTGAGAACCGAAATCATGAATACTGTTATAACGCCGGTCATGAAAGGACTCAGGAGGGAGAGAATAAACTACAGGGGGGTAATATATACGGGCATTATGATCTGTGACGGCAAGCCGTATGTCCTGGAATTCAATGTCCGCTTCGGCGACCCGGAGGCGCAGCCGGTTTTATCGAGACTTGAGGGTGACTTTTTTGAATTATTGAAGGCAACGGCAGAGGGCAGGTTAAAAGACGTCACAGTATCGTGGAAGGATGATGCATCCGTCTGTGTTGTGCTTGCATCAAAGGGTTATCCCGGTTCTTATGAAAAAGGTAAAATCATTACAGGGCTTGATTCTTTTAAGGACGATAAAAATGTAGTGGTTTTTCATGCAGGCACAAACCTGAATAACGGAGAAACAGTCACCTCAGGCGGAAGAGTCCTTGGAGTAACCGCCACAGGCAAAGATATCCGGACTGCTAAAGATAATGCATACAGGGCCGTAGAGAAAATCCGGTTTGAAGGAATGCATTACAGGAAGGATATTGCGGATAAGGCGATAAAAAAACAGTAGCCGGTTATCAATGGCCGGGTGAAAGGAGAAAAAAATGAAACCGGAGATTTTAATTGTTATGGGCAGTGATTCGGACCTTCCAGTGATGGAGATGACTGCAAAATTATTAGATGAATTCAACATACCTTATCACATGACCGTATCTTCCGCCCACAGGACCCCTGACAGGACACTGAAACTCGTGAAAAAAGCTGAAAAAGATGGCGCTGGAGTTATCATTGCAGGAGCGGGGGCCGCTGCCCATCTTGCGGGTGTGATAGCTTCACATACAATCCTTCCGGTAATAGGCGTTCCCATAGATTCCTCTCCTTTAAAAGGCATGGATGCCCTCTATTCAACAGTCCAGATGCCTCCCGGCATTCCTGTAGCCACAATGGCGATAGGAAAGGCCGGCGCAAAAAATGCAGCCATTTTTGCAGCGCAGATTTTGAGTCTGAAAGATTCAAAAATTGCTGCAGTTCTTAAAGGCTATAAGAAACAAATGGCCCGGGAAGTAGCGAAAAAGGCAAAAAAGGTTGAGAATATTTAGGCGAAAGTCTCTGAAGCGACCCAAAAAATCAGCATTGTCTTTAGAGTTACGCCGGTTAAAACCGAAGTTCCCCTTAAAAAAACAAGACATATCCATACAATGGATCGACTTGGCATTGAAAACTGCTCAACTCCATAAATAAGCTCATATCCGCTATAGTATTTGAGAACTTTGCACTGTCAAGTTCTTAATTCTCTCCTCAATATTGATATTCTCGTAAAAAGTCCATCCCTGTCATTGCGAGGAGCAAAACGACGAAGCAATCTGTTTTAAAATCAGACGGTTAGAGATTGCTTCGCTCCGCTCGCAATGACAAAAAACGGCATTTTCTGACTTTTTACGACTTCATCAATATTAATTCAATTCAATATCAGCAAGCGCCGCAGTGCCTTTCAACTTCATTTCCTGCTCGAGCTTATTTACTTTCCCGGTTAATTCAATTATTGTCTTCTGTTGTTCTTTTACGGCTTCGATGAGCAAAGAGGTCATTTTACTATAATCCAGGGATTTAATTCCTTTACTGTCCTCAGATACTATTTCAGGAAGCACCTTCTGAACTTCCTGGGCAATAACACCAACATGTCTCCTTGTGTCCGAGCCGTTTTTCCAGTTAAAGTAATAGCCGTTAATCCGGCTGATTTTATCAACTGCATTGTTGATTTTGACCAGGTTGGTTTTCAGACTCCCATCAGAAAGGGTAAGCCACGCATTTGCGCGTGCTTCAGTTTCATCATATAGTTCGCCAACCTGTAATTTATAATTTGGACTTGTCGTCCCGATGCCGACATTACCGGCAGTATCAATAATGACATCTCCTGAAGCGCCGTATATTTTCGTTTCCTGAAAAGACCCAAGGACCAAGTCTGCACCTGTTCCGTCACCGGCCAGCCAGATACCCATTGGATTATTGCCGGCTGTCTGCTTCTCTATCTTCATTCCTCCAACATTAATCTGAGTTCCGTTTATTGCGCCGTCTCCCCAGGAATTCCAATCGTTTGCTATAAAATGAAACATATTCGTCACATTGTATGTCCCAAGACCTGCTGGAGTAAGACCAGCGGACTGGTATGTTGCCATGTTTGTTATATTATAAGTCCCTGTGCTGGGAGCAAAATCTGTGAAGCCGCCCTGATTGACTATCCAGTTGTAAATTGTATATGTTCCGGAGGTCTTCATAGCCAGGCCACTCGTCTGCGCTCTTACATCAGGAATATACGTGGCGCTTCCTTCAAGAACCAGTTGATACCATGCCCCTGAAAGGTTAGCGGCATATCTTCCGCTCCCCTGATGCGATCCCTGAACATAGAGGGTATTCCAACCTCTTTTGTTTGTTCCATAACTATTATTTGGCGGCCCTGTATATGTATCAGTAAGTGACAGATTATATCCATTAAGGTCCTGATCTATTGTCTTCTCCGTAGTCGTTCTAACCGCAGACACATCTGTTGACTGAACTTCCAGTCTGTATGTAGTTGGGTCTACTCCTATACCGACATTGCCCACCACAGTAAGATCTCCATCCGCATAGACGTTCACTGCAAAAATCAGCACCGCCGCTATAAAAATAAACCATTTCATCTTCATTCTCCTTTTTTTATTTCAGTTTATTGTTTCTTTCCTGTTATCTGTTTATCCGGTTAATGTTATTCGATCTTCAACTTCCCTCTGTCTATTATCAGGTGTCCTTTGTTAATTATCATGTTACCCTTAACTCCTGTTGTTCCGGGATTAGTTATATAATCACAATCATACCCGCTTTGCAGTGTGACTGTCTTGCTTTGGTTAATATTAATATCTTCCGTAAAGCGTCCGGACTGTGTTTGAATAGTATCTGTATCTTCTGCTGTGTCATAGGCTTCCTGGAGGGTGGAATAATATGTGCCTGTAATCCTTGCAGGCGGATTTGAACATGTATCGAACGTTGCTGTTATGTCGGTATCTGCATTCATTGTAACCGTGCAATCATTTGTCCCGCTGCAGCCGCCTCCTGTCCAGCCGGCAAAGTATGAGCCTGCATCCGGTATTGCTGACAGTGTTACTACTGCACCTTCTGTATATGTCTCTGTACAATCTGTGCCGCAGTCTATTCCTGCGGGCGAGCTTGTTACTGTGCCGGAGCCGCTACCGGCTTTGGTAATAGTTAAATCATAAACAGGTGGTGATACTGTTATATAATCAGTTTTTGTTAAGGAATCAATGCTTCCGTCTGAATCTGTGACTGTCAATTTTACTGTGTATGTGCCTGCTGTGTTGTATGTGTAAGATGGAGTCTGGCTGCTTGAATCAATAAGCCTGTCATTGTCAAAGTCCCATTCATGGCTTAAAGGCCGGTCATAGCCTGTGGAGTTGTCGGTGAAGTTTACTGTAAGCGGCGCTGAGCCACTTGTCGGCGAGCCTGTGAAGTCTGCTGTTGTTGTTTTCCGAAATAAACCGGCCTTAATTTTCTGATTAAACCAACCTTTCCACATTAAACCGACAAGCAATTCGGCTTGTTTGCAGGAGAAGTGATTACAGGGGCCATATCCTTTTGACATAGCTCAATAACAGTATAACGGTCTTTCCGTCTGGACAAATATACAAGGCATTCTCTACCGGTCAATTCTTCCGTAGAGAACTCATTTTGAGGCTCCTCGCCGAGAATAATAGTTATCCATCTG
>DRDE01000169.1 GCA_011040095.1 Nitrospirota bacterium | reverse complement strand
TTAGAGTCTGTGTATAAAGTCCAACACTATGAAAAATAAGGGAAAATGGTATAATTGCAGAGGAAATCAAAAACAAGGAGGAGAGCTTGAAACTGCTGAATGATTTAAAACTGCAATTTGAGAAAGAATTATAAACAACTTTAGGGACGTTGTTACTTACTATGCAAAACTATTGACAGACAGGGGAAGAAAGTTATAGAATTTTGTCATGCCACGTCAGCCGAGATTAGACATTCCCGGAGCCTTGCATCATATAATGGTGAGAGGGATAAATAAAACAGATATTTTCAGGGACGATCAGGACAGAGTGAATTTCCTGCAAAGGTTAGGGGGAAATATAATAGAAACAAAAAACAAAAAGTTCAGTGTATGCGTGGGTGTTAATGAGCAACCATGTGCATATATTATTCAAGAGTGGTCAAAAGGGGATATCAACGGTTATGAGGAAACTATTAACCTGGTATGCAATATATTTTAATCGGAGACACAAGAGGAGTGGGCATTTATTTGAGAACCGTTACAAATCGATATTATGTGAAGAGGACAGATACTTGTTGGCATTGATAAGATACATACACATTAACCCCATAAGGGCCGGTATTGTCAGAGATGTTGAAACATTAAACACCTATCCCTGGAGTGGCCACAGTGCGGTTATGGGAAAGAGTAAATGTCAATGGATGGATACGGAATATGTTTTAGCCCAATTCGGGACGAAGAAAAAAGCAGCGAGAAAGGCCTATAGAAGATTTACAGAAGAAGGGGTAAATATAAAGTATGGTTCAGAGTTAACAGGAGGTGGGTTAATTCGTAGTCTTGGTGGATGGTCGCAGGTATTATCCATGAGGAGAAAAGGACAAAAAGGAGAATTTGACGAAAGGATTCTGGGAGAGGGTGATTTTGTACATGATATACTGAAGGAAGCGGAAGAAAAAGAGATTCGACAGTTAAGGATACGTTTTTCAGGCAAGAGTATTACAGACATAATCATGGAAGAATGTAAAAAGAGGCAGGTAAGTGTCAAAGAACTAAAAGGTGGTAGCCGCCGGAATAAAGTGAGTCAAACCCGTGCATTAATAGCCTATAGGAGCATAGAGGAATTGGGTTTGTCTACTGCCGAGATAGCGAGACACTTAGGGGTAGCTACGTCCACAGTCACACGTGCAATTGCGCGAGGTGAGAAACTAAATAATGCATAAGTTTTGCATAGTAAGTAACAACGTCCCCAAAGTTGTCTTTCACAACAAAGAGGCCTTGGGGGTCAGCCCTTGAATCGTGACAGAATATCGATTTTCCCCGAGGGAGAAGATTTAAGAGTGAAAAGTTGAATGATTCCGGTGTACCTTTCCCGCTTTCATCTTTTCTTGTTTTAACTTTTTGCTTAAATCGTATCTTATCTATGTGATAATCATATAAAAGGCTTCCAGTAAAGTAGTACTGGGAGCAAAATACCCTGTTTCTGACAGAAAAGTAAAATAGCCCTGTGCAAAGAAGATATAGAAATCTGGAAAGCTCTTAGGATGCCAATAACTGGTCTTTACAATGCACCTTGCCGAAAGACCCGACCTTTAGTCGGGGAAGAAGGCAAGGAATGTACTCAATCAAATTTTCCTTACAATGTTCTTTGCCGTAAGCACCGAAGTGCTGGAGACAAATATAAAGATAAAATATCGAAACCTTACATTGCTATGCCGTAAGGCATACCATTGGCAAGCTCCGACCTTTGGTCGAAGAGCTTGATTGTAATTGTATGGATAGTTGAAAAATGAGTATAATGATCAAGAGAGGCAATTATGAAAACGCTCGATGAAATAAAAGAACTGATTCAAAACCATAAAGACGAACTCAGGCAGCAGTATGGCTTAAAAGAAATCGGGGTATTCGGGTCCTACGTAAGAGGAGTGCAGAGGGAAGACAGCGATCTTGACATTCTTGTCGAGTTTGAAAAGCCTGTAGGTTTTGTAAAGTTCCTGCAGCTTGAGAACAGACTATCAGAGCTTCTTGGTGTAAAAGTTGAGATCGTAACTAAAAAAGCATTAAAGCCTTTTATCGGCAAGAGGATCCTCCAAGAGGTTATGTATGTCTGAAGAAAGACTGCTTCAAGACTATCTCAATGACATACTTGAATCAATCTCTGACATCAGAGAATTTGTCATGGGGATGTCCTTTGAAGCTTTCATTAATGACAGAAAGACGGTAAAGGCTGTCATAAGAAGCCTTGAAGTCATCGGAGAAGCAGTCAACAAGCTCCCTCAGGATATCAGAGACCGTTATCCAAGCACTCTGGCAGGAAATGATTGGCATGAGAAACCGTCTTATCCACGAATATTTTGGTGTTGATTTAAACATTATATGGCAGACGATTGAAGAAGACCTTGAACCTTTGGAAGTAAATGTTCGCAAAGTTTATTCTGATCTATATAAAGGCCAAGGTAGCGGTTAAAAAAGAAGCGTCCCCGATCGTGGGCGCTTCTTGAAATATCGGTTCTATAGTTTGTCTTGAAAGGGACATGGCTTCAATTTTATGTCATTGTAAATGTGTAAACCTGTCAGGTCTTGACTTGTGACTTAACATCCTGAAAGACTGATAAGAATTTTTTCTCATCAGCAGAGAAGCATATGTAAACGGAAGATACAAAAGAACAGGGGGGCTATGGGAGGGCCGATACCATTCCTACATAGTTTACCAAGGTTTTAAATAACAGGCTTATATCCATTTTTTCGAGCTGCATGCCTTATTTGCTTGACATGAACCCTCTGTTTACAATAAGTTAAAAAGACCGGGAATTCCTGATACCGGGCTTGGTGAGTTAATCCAATCCGTCTACAAAGGGGAGTAGCTTTATCAGTGGCTGTCGTCAATACGTCTGTCTCAGGCAGGCCGATACCACTGGTTAGATAGTGTCTGTGTATAAAATACGGTCATTTGTCATTCCCGCAATCCCGAACGCTTTCGGGGAATGACAGAAAAACGAATGCTATGCCCTATGCGCTATGCCCTATGCGCTATGCGCTTTGAACGATTCCGGACAAGCCGGAATGACAGAAAAACGGCAACTGTTCGACTTTATACACAGACTATAGGTAATTCTAACAAGCGAGACCTTTGTCATGATAAGTCTTTATTGTGGCAGAGGTCTTTTTTATTAAGTTCTCAATACCCCACAGTCTCTGCTTAAACGCAGAGGACAGAGAGGGGAGGGCAGGCAGGGGAGAGTTTAAGATACCCCGCACCGGAATATCGGGACGGCGGGGAGGTTCATTTTTTATTCATCGAGGTTAAATCAGGGTCGGCTCGGTGTAGGGATGACCTGTTACGACGAAAGGAGTTTTTTATGCACTGGCACCGGATGGAAGCGGAAAAAGTAGCTGAGGCTCTCAAGACATCATTGCAGGGTCTCTCTACTGAAGAGGCACAGAATCGCCTCAGGGAGTACGGACCTAACGAGCTTATTGAGAAAAAGAAAAAAACCCCTTTTATGATGTTCCTCGACCAGTTCAGGGACTTCATGATCATTGTCCTCATTGCTGCTGCCGTTATTTCGGTGTTTATTGGTGAGGCAACGGATACCCTTGTAATTATCGTGATCGTTATTCTAAATGCAGTCATAGGATTTGTTCAGGAATACAGGGCGGAGAAGGCCATGGCTGCATTGAAAAAAATGGCGGCCCTGACTGCAACCGTTGTGAGGAACGGGCAGACTATCGATATACCTGCATCAGAACTCGTTCCCGGTGATGTTGTAATTCTTGAAGCCGGGAAGATAGTGCCGGCGGATATGCGCCTTGTAGAGGCGGTTCAGATAAAGGTCGAAGAGGCAGCGCTTACAGGAGAGTCCGTGCCTGTTGAAAAGGGGACGATGACCCTCCATGATGATGCCCTGTCCGTTGGAGACAGGAAGAACATGGTTTATAAGGGCACTATTGTTACTTACGGCCGTGGTCTTGGTATTGTTACAGCGACCGGAATGGATACGGAGCTTGGCAGGATTGCCACCATGCTTCAGGATGAAGAAACAGTAAAAACACCACTTCAGAAGCGGCTTGCAGGGTTTGGAAGAAAACTTGCAATTGCTGTCCTTGTAATATGTGCCGTGGTCTTCGGCTTTGGTCTCCTCAGGGGAGAGCCCGTAATGCTGATGCTGCTCACAGCCATATCCCTTGCAGTTGCCGCAATACCCGAGGCACTCCCTGCCGTGGTAACTATCTCCCTTGCCATCGGAGCAAAAAAGATGGTCAGACAGAACGCCCTGATAAGAAGGCTGCCGGCTGTGGAAACACTCGGCTCCGTGACGTATATCTGTTCGGACAAGACCGGTACCCTTACCCTGAACAGGATGACGGTGGAGGAGATTTACCTTGACGGGAAAATAATCCGCAGTTCAGACCTGAAGGTCGATTCTGCCGACCTGTCTGCCGGTTCTTCCGTTAATTATTTAATGACAGCCCTGGCATTGAGCAATGACGCCAGGGACGGTATCGACAACAGTATCATCGGTGACCCGACAGAGGTGGCCCTCTACCGGATTGCAAGAAAACACGGTTTTGATAAAAAAAGCCTAAAGAGGGATTTCCCGAGGGTGGCTGAGCTGCCCTTTGACTCAGAGCGAAAGTGTATGACGACCTTTCATGTAATCCCCCCCCGCTCTGTTTTGGAAAAATGGGGGCGAGGCCCGACAGCCTGGGCAGAGGGCGCATATGTTTCCTTTACAAAAGGTGCAATAGATGTG
>DRDE01000168.1 GCA_011040095.1 Nitrospirota bacterium | reverse complement strand
GGCCTTTTCGCAATTATTCAGATTGCAAGAGGCACTGCGAATCTCGGGATCGATTTCGCGGGCGGCACGTCGGTGCAGATCAAATTTAACAAGACTATCCCGCTTCAGGATGTCAGAGAGGCGCTGATAAAGGGGGGCGTGGACGGCTTTGATCTTCAGGATCTGCCTACGGAAAACAAAATTTTAATCAGAATAAAAAAAGGTGAGCAGACCCTCGGCAATCTCTCTACAGAGATCATATCTATTCTCTCGGAGAAATTTTCCGAAAGCAACCTGGTAGTGGATTCAACAACCGAGATAGGCCCGAAGGTAGGGGCAAGGCTGAGGACGGATGCGTTCTGGGCTATCATTGCAGCTTTCATAGGCATCCTGATTTATATAACAGTGAGGTTCCAGTTCAATTTCAGCATAGGCGCCACTATAGCTACATTCCATGATGTCCTTGCTGTTCTCGGCCTCTTTTATCTGATGGGCAAGGAGATAAACCTCATACTCATAAGCTCCCTTCTTATGATTGCCGGATATTCCCTTACTGATACGGTGGTTGTCTTTGACAGGATAAGGGAGAACCTGAGGACCAAATACAAGAAACCTGTTTATGATATCGTAAACCTGAGCATTAACGAGGTGCTTTCGAGAACCATTATCACTTCTCTGACTACCTTTTTTGCAACATTTGCCCTCTTTATTTTAGGCGGCGAAGTCATCCATGATTTTGCCCTGGCAATTATGCTGGGAATAGCCATCGGCACTTATTCTTCCATGTTCGTGGCAAGCCCCATTGTGATGTTCTTAGGCGAGAGTAAGGCGTTAAGGCAAAAATCAAAACGCAAAAGATGACGTAAATTTTTCATTATTCCTATGCATCGTAACTGGCTTGTCAGCAGGACCAACCGCGAATTCCTGGAACATCTTTCGGGCAGATTTTCTATCTCGCCTGTGCTTGCCCAGGTACTTGTAAACAGGGGTATTACGGATGCCGGTTCAATAAAAGACTTCCTCCATCCATCCCTCAACGATCTCCATGATCCTTTTCTCATGCCGGACATGACAAAGGCTGTTGAGAGGCTGAAGACCGCTGTTGACAGAAATGAGACAGTGCTGGTGCACGGTGATTATGATGCGGACGGCATAACAGCCACAGCGCTTCTGGTCTCTACGCTGAGCAGATTGGGATTAAAAACTTACTATCACATCCCGAACAGAATAACCGAAGGGTACGGTCTCAGCAATAAAGGGATACAAAAAGCCGGGGCAAGCAATGCAGCCCTTATCATAACTGCTGATTGCGGCATAAGTTCAGGGACGGAAGTTTCAAACGCCCTTTCAATGGGAATGGATATCATTGTGACAGACCATCATGAACCCCCTGAGAAGCTGCCCCCGGCAACAGCAGTCATTGATCCTCACAGAACAGATTCCGCTTATCCCTTTAAAAACCTGGCCGGGGTCGGTGTTGCATTTAAATTAATCCAGGCGCTTTTACAGGAGTTACGGGTTGCGGATTACGAGTTACAGTTAAATGAACTTCTGGACCTGGTTGCATTGGGAACAATTGCCGACTCTGTCCCACTGCTGGGAGAAAACAGGATTTTTGTAACATACGGGCTTCAGAGGATTAATAACAGTATTGGCAGAACAGGGATACGGGCATTAAAAGAGGCAGCCGGTGTAGACGGGAGCAGCCGCGCAGGATCTCTTTCCTATAGTTTGATTCCCAGGATTAACGCAGCGGGCAGAGTTGATGACGCAGGTGAAGTTGTGGAGCTTTTTCTGACAGGGGATGAAGCAAAGGCAAGAGGGATTGCAAACCTTCTTGAAGAGCAAAACAGGGAGAGGCAGAAAATTGAAGGGGATGTATTGAAGACAGCGCTTGATATGATAAATCCGGACGATATGGAGAATGCAATTGTTCTCTCATCCCCTGAATGGCATCCCGGTGTAATAGGCATTGTTGCATCACGGCTGGTAGATATGTTTTACAGGCCCGTGTTTCTTTTTTCTATAAAGGATTCTGTTGCAAAAGGCTCTGCAAGGGGGATCCCCCCGTTTCATTTATACAGGGCCATTGCCGAATGTCCGGAGCTGTTGCTTGGTTTTGGAGGCCACCGTATGGCAGCGGGGCTCAGTCTTGATGTTGAAAATCTACCTGCATTTAAGAACCGGATGAACCGGATAGTGGGTGAAAAGCTCAGCGCAGAAGATATGGTCCCGGCATTGAAAATAGACGCTGCCGTAAAGTTTTCCGATTTAAACTTCAACCTCATAAAGGAATTGGCCCTTCTTGAGCCTTATGGTGATTCAAACAAACAGCCCGTATTCGGCGCAAAAGAGATAGCGATTCTGAATCAAAAGATTGTAGGCAACAATCACCTGAAGATGCAGCTTAAGCAGGATAGTATCAATATGGATAGTATCGGCTTCAGCATGGGTGAGAAATTGAAAAATATGGGTTCGGTTTCCTCCCTGGATATTGCCTTTACTCCATGTATAAATGAATGGAACGGCACAAAAAATCTCCAGCTCAATCTCAGGGCAATAAGACCACGCAACTAATAAGTAAATTCCCGGGGTGATTTTGTTCTATCCACTATTCGCTATAAAATCGGGCCCCGGAGTCTCCATTAATATTTCCCAATCAAATTCATTTATGAGAAGCACGAATTAATACATTGGTATTAATCCTGTCAGCCAAAAGAAACATGTCATAAATACCCGTCTCTCGATCAGCTATGGTGACAACCTTCTTATTCTGCCCTTTAAAATGAGATATCGTTTTTCTCTTTGACGTGTAATCAGGCATGTGATAAATTCCGCTTCGCAGGAACAAACAGCCGTTTGTCTCTAATATGTAACCGTGTTTTTAAGAAACGATAATATCTTCTCCACGTTTTCAAGATTTTTGCCATAGTCAACAATCGTTGTACTCATGGAGGGTCTGCTCGATGTCTTTACATGCGTCTGTGTATCATCGATTCTTTTTATCTCTAAAGATATGGTGTCGCCCCAGGTCTTCCAGTTGATGGATGTTTTTGCAATAATCTGCCCTGCTGTACGGTCCTGCATGCGGATTTTGCAGTTTTTTATCCGGCCCAGAGATTCAATACAGAGATTAAATGCCCTGTCATACGGGTATTGAAGTTTGATGTCGCGTACATGATGGATACCGTATGATTCTTCGGACAGTTCAGGAGCAATCTTCTTTACTGCGTGAATGTGAAGGAGTCCTATTATGAGAAACATGACAAGGCCGCTCACAAGCCCTGAAACAAGACCGCAGATAACTCCTGCCTGCATGCCGTATCTGAAAGAACAAAACAAGCCCGTTGTCAAACCAACGACAATCCCTGCTACACAAAAGATTTTCAATTTACCGGCCATATGTAGAGCATTATTATAGCTTAAGGGCCCGCCCAAAAATACACCTTCATCTTAAACAGGAATTAATTGTAATAATTGCCTGAAAATGTTAATTATCCGAAAATTATCGGGCCTCCCCTGCTTTTACCACCTTTATTTGCTTTTACCGTGAATTGCTGGCCTGATAGCATTTGTACTATTTAATAACCGGAGTCTCTTGCAAAAGCCTCAACCGGATAAAACCGCAGGCAAATCCTTGATATACTTGAAAGCGGGAATGTGGGAAAACCTCACGTACGGTTTGATGTGGCAGGGGATGGAGAAGTGCTAAGGAGAACCTAAACGGGCACGAAGCTGGAAACGGCGGAAATAGCCAACGGGATACCTACCGTAACTCGCCATTCCCTGCTCTGGGTTCAGCCCTTCACCATGTCCCGGTCATTACAAAAGACTAATTCATTGACAAATCCATGTGAAATTTTTAATGCTCAGCGCTTTATCATTAATTGTCATATTGCCGTTCAGTGTTGTTTTTCCTGTAATGGTCGAATAGTTACAGTCATATCCCCCTTCAAGGCTTACTGATATGCCGCGATTAAAGTCTATGTCTTCAGTAAAACTTGCATTCCGGCTCTGAATGACATCCCCATCAACTGCTGCATTGTAAGCATCCTGAAGTATTGAATAATAAACAGGGGTTGTCCCCGCAATCCTTACAGGGGAGAGGCATATATTTACAGTTATGTAATCTGTCTTTGCTAACGAGTTAGCGATTCCATTGGAATCCGTAACCGTCAGTTTTACTGTATATGTCCCTCCACCAGTATAAACATGTGATGGATTTTCCGTTGTTGAATCCGTCACACCATCATTTTCGAAATCCCATTCGTAACTTAAGGGGGCAACACCACCGGTGGTGGTGTTTGTGAAATTTACCGTAAGCGGCGCTGTCCCGCTTGTCGGTGAACCTGTGAAATCTGCAGCAGGCGCGTAATCTATCTCTGCGGGTGAGTATCTGTCGGTTGTTGAGCCGTCTCCTATCTGCCCATACATATTCCATCCCCATGTCAATACTGTTGACAAATCCGATTTGAGGGCTGCGGAGTGCTCGTATCCCGCTGAAATTACAGCCCAGTCGATGTCACCGCCTATCCGGACAGGTGAAAGTCTTTTTGTTGTTGTAGCGTCTCCGACCTGACCCTTGCCGTTTAATCCCCATGCCCATAAAGAGCCGTCTGCCTTAAGGGCAAGGTTGTGCGCGCCTCCCGCTGAAATTGCGGCCCAGTCCGTATCCGTTCCTATCTGAACAGGGGAATGCCTGTCCGTTGTTGTCCCGTCTCCTAATTGGGCGTATTCATTGTATCCCCATGCCCATAAGGTACCGTCTTCTTTCAGGGCAACAGTGTGCTTCCACCCTGCGGAGATTGCCGTCCAGTCGCTGTCACTGCCTATCTGAACAGCGGAAAGCCTGTCCGTTGTTGTCCCGTCTCCCAACTGGCCGTAATCATTGTGCCCCCATACCCACAATGTCCGGTCGGGTTTAATAAACAGGGTGTGTTCGTAACCCGCTGCCAAACGGGATATTTTTAAAGCATTGGTTGTGTATGTGCTATAACTGTCAATGTAGTGAATTTTATTATTCGGATCTATGCTGCTGGAAAAATTAGGCAACGAATAACTGCCAAAGCACGAAAAAAGTCCCGAACATGAATAAAATATCTTTTCAGTTTCCCATGAACCGGAATTATTTGAAATATATACTATCTCGTTGGGGTTTGAAAGGGACTCATCATCCCAGTAACTGTATACTATGTGCGCCTTGCTGTTTGAATCTACATCCACGGACATCTGTTGCATGTATACTGATGCGCCAAGAGATATGTAATCTGCTGAATCAGTTATCCATACACCGCTAATGTTTGATGCATATTGAACAACATAATTATTCACATCATAATCAACGCCGTGAACATTGTTATCAGAATCTATGGCGATATCCCTAAAAGGTCCGTCCGAAGAGCCGGGAATATATGACGACACCCATGCACCGGACTCGTTTGTCGCAAGATAAATGCCGTTGTTTAAAAAAATTACATACACATTATTATTTGAATCCACCCTCATATCCCCTGGCTCAGTCCACACACTCTCGATTGTTTCCGTGACCCACGAACCTGACGAATCTGTGGCATACCTGATAGAGGCGGAGCTTTCAACGCTTTTAAATGCAATATGAGCTTTATTATTTGAATCCGTAGTTATCTGACCTGCTGAAGCAGCAAGGGCGTTGTCAATTGTAGATGTAATCCAGTTGCCCGAGACATTGGTAATATATTTCAGCTTGTTGGTGGCAGGGTCAACGTAATTGATGTGCGCCCTGTTATTCGAATCTACCGCTATGCCGCAGGACGAGGGGGCATCAGCAGCAATCGTATCAGTCAGCCATGCGCCGTAGAGATTTGTCACATATAAAAGCTCTCCATCGTATTTATAACAGATATGAATTTTAGAATTCGATCCGGCGGCTTCGGCTAATGTGGAACCGCTGGAAATTGGCCGGTCAATTTCGGATGTGACCCATGAGCCGGAGGTATTGGTAATATAATTAATGGCTCCGGAGGAAGTCTTGCTGTAGACATGTGTCTTGTCGCCCGAATCTATTGCTATTGAAACATACGAGCCGTCACCGATCTTTCAGTAACCCATGAGCCGGAGGTGTTTGCGGCATATCTGACGGCCCCGTTAGTATAGTCATGGTAACCAATATGTATGTTATCGCCTGAATCTACTGCTATGGATGAATACTGCCCGACATCTCCTGCGCTGTCGACTGTGGATGCAACCCATGAACCGGAGGTGTTTGCGGCATATTTTAAATCTCCATTGGTGTCATCATAATAACTGATGTGCGCGTTATTGGTTGAATCCACTGCTATTGATGTATATTTTCCGCCGCCGTCGAGATCAACATATGACATCAACCAGGAACCGGGTACATTTGTAATATACTTGAGATATTGGTTGGTAACGTCATAATAACTGATATGCGCGTTATTGTTTGAATCCACTGCTATTGATGAATACTGTCCGACATCTCCTGCCGAGGGGCTGATTTTTGAAGTGACCCATAAGCCGGAGGTGTCGGTGGCATATTTGAGGTCTCCGTTAGAGCCATCATAATAACTGATGTGCACGTTATCATTTGAATCCACTGCTATTGATGAATACTGTCCGACATCTCCTGCGCTGTCGATTGTGGACGTGACCCATGAGCCGGAGGTGTCGGTGGCATATTTAAGGTCGTCATAAACCTTATCATAATAACTTATGTGCGTTTTGCCGGCTGAATCGACAGCTATTGCAATATGGGATGAATAAACATATGAATAAGCATAATATCTCTCCGCTGAACTGCTAAAGGTTTCATATTGCCATTGCGCACCGTCAAAATATGAATGATAAAATGTATCCCCTCCATAAACTACATGTGGTTGATCCGTATTTTTATCAATGGCTATTGCCCGTAAAAAAGATACTGTTATATCTTTTTTCCCCGGAAACGGTATTTTCTCTGATGTCTAGCGTAAGTTTACTACGATCAGGGTCGTTATTAGTGTTAACATATTGTAATTATTGAAGGAAAAGAGAGTTTCATTTGTATACAACAAGATCCTTAAAATTTGGTCTTTGGATGTGAAAATTTTGAATATTCAATGCATCTAAAAGCACTTCATCCTCCGGTTCTGTTTCCTCAAGTGTGTAATGAACATTCATTTTTTTGCGTTTTCCTCCATCTTCAATTAATGCCGCCAAACGAATTCTTTCCAATCGATCAAAAAGATTATCATAGTTTGTTTGACCGTATTCTGT
>DRDE01000167.1 GCA_011040095.1 Nitrospirota bacterium | reverse complement strand
TGGTGCGACAAAAACCAAAACCGGACTAAAGGTTAAAGCTAAAATTGACAAAAGGAAATATCCAACAGGGATAAAGGTTTCAGATCAGGAAATGGAAAAGATTAACATCGTAAAACATAAATTCCATGGAGACTGGAATTATAAAATTTCAAAAATTGAGCCACTGAAGCAACGATGATCTGATGTGAAGTTGTAAAGGTTATTATTTGACAGCTCCTAAGCTGTCCACCGTCTGTATAACCCAAGTGCCTGAGGCGTTTGTGGCATACTTGAGATCGCCGTTACCTGAATAGCTGATATGCACATTATCCAGTGAGTCTATGGCTATGGAGGTGTACCTGCCTACCCGTCCGGCGCTGTCCACCGTCTGTGTAACCCAAGTACCTGAGGCGTTTGTGGCATACTTGAGGTTACCGTCATACTTGTCAATACTGTTATACCAGTCATAATAACTGATATGCACATTATCCAGTGAGTCTATGGCTATGGAGGTGTACCAGCCTACATATCCGGCGCTGTCCACCGTCTGTGTAACCCAAGTGCCTGAGGCGTTTGTAGCATACTTGAGGTCACCATTGGTGGAATCATAATAACTGATATGCACATTATCTGAAGAATCAATGGCTATCGAAGTATACTCACCTACCGCCCCTTCACTATCCACCGTCTCCGTCACCCACCCCGCCATAGCCATAAACGGAGCTGATAAAACAAATACAAGCACGCCAAACATTACACATAAATTCCTTAATCTCATAATACCCTCCTCTTTTTTTTGGAGCAAAGCAATTATGCCCCTGCCTGTTAACCACAGGCTAAAGCCTGCGGCTGCAAACTCCGAGCGCTCATCCTGTATATCCTGCCTGATTATTCTCTAAACACAAAACCGGAGCTCACATGTTAATATGAGCGCCGGCTTTTTTGGATTCTTAATCATGACAGACCCGTTGCTGTTATAATTTTGAATATATTGAAAGGGATTCGCTAATGGATTACTATAGCTTTCGCGAATAACTTTTCTATATAGACTTATAGAGCTATAAGCATTACTAATAGGACTATGCGGGATTTTCAATGCGGAATCAGACAGGAGCTCTCTGAGAGATATTGACTTACCGGGTTTCCGGTAAGCCCTTCAGCCGCTCCAGACTCTTTTTCACATCCTCTATTTTGCGAGCCTCTATTGTATAGACACAATCTATTCCCTGAAGCTCCCTGAACAGGGTTGCAAAATCAAACTCTCCGTCACCGATTGCAAGATGATCATCTGCATATCTGAAGTTGTCATGCAGGTGAAGTTCTTTAATATAGGGCCTTATTATTTCAATCCATTCCATGAGCGGAGCTTTTGAGAAGAGATTAAAATGTCCGGTGTCAAAGCATATTCCGAAATTTTCCGAATTCATTTCTTTTGCCAGAAGCATGAGATTCTCCGGCTCATCTTCAAATATATTTTCTATGGCAATCCTGGCGCCCATGTCAGATGCCCTTTTGTTAATGGGCCGCCATGTCTCAAGACTTTGTTCAAGCCAGATGTCGACCTTCTTCGCATACTTCCACTTTTCGTATCCTGAATGAAAAACAATCACACGGGGCATAAGGATTTCAGCAGCTCCGAGGGTCTCGGAAAAGCGATTCATGGTTGCTTCTCTTACTTTTAAATCAACTGCGCCCGGTGACAAATCCATGAAAGGGGCATGAATTGTGAGCCGGGGATTGTAATCAAGCTTGTTTTTAAGCTCAATTATATCGCCCCTTGTCAGGTCGTCAAAACTTCCTGAGCCAAAGTAAATCTCGAGATTCAATCTTTCTTCCCTGACAAACCCGAGATACCTGTCTATTGAATTATAAGGGACATGGACATGCGGATTTAATTGAAAGGGATTGCCCGGTGAGGTTTCCACTATGCGTTAACGGCTTTTTTCTTTGTATCGGGCTTTTTTTCGGATTTTGAATCCTTGCCCGCAGTGGCCGGTTTTTTTGTTTCCATTGCTTTTTTCCTGTCCGCGGAAGGATAATCGGTAACATACCAGCCGCTTCCCTTAAGCACAAATGACGTGTTGGTTATAAGCTTCTTAAGCTCTCCGCCACACGAACTGCATTTGGTGAGAGGATCGTCGGTTATTTTCTGCATTACCTCGAATTGTTCATTGCATTTTGTGCATTCATATTCATATACAGGCATAAGCTGACCTCCGTGTTTTTCTTTGAAATCAAACATTATAATATATCACACGATTTCATCCCTTGACAAGCTTACAGGCCTGTGTTACAAAATTATATGTGGGAATACACGGATAAAGTCAAAGAACTCTTCCTTCATCCAAAAAACACAGGTGAGATTGACAATCCCGATGCAGTCGGAGAGGTAGGGAGCATCATCTGCGGAGATGCCCTGAAACTGACCCTCAGGATAGACAGAGAAACCGACAGGATCATCGACGCCAGGTTCCGCACGTTCGGCTGCGCAAGCGCTATTGCTTCATCCACTGCGCTGACGGAATTAATAAAAGGTAAAACCCTTGATGAGGCATTAAAGATTACAAATAAAGATATTGCGGAATTTCTCGGGGGACTGCCGCGTGAAAAAATGCACTGCTCTGTAATGGGCCAGGAAGCGCTTGAGGCGGCTGTAGCCGATTACAGGGGAGAAAAACCGCACGAGGTTGAAGAAGGAGAAATAGTCTGTCAATGTTTTG
>DRDE01000166.1 GCA_011040095.1 Nitrospirota bacterium | reverse complement strand
TTGAGGAGATGTCTCAGGTATCTCGTGCCTCCTTCAATATTTTCTTCCGGGTCAAATGGGTTAATGACCTGCATATCTTTCGCTGTTGAGGGCATTAACTGCATCAACCCTATGGCTCCCCTGTTTGATACCGCCCCGGGGTTCCAGTTGGATTCTGCGGTTATTACCGCCCTGATAATAGCGGGCTCAATTTTATATTTCGATGACTTTCCGGTTATTATACGGTCGTAATCTTTCTTTGAACGGGTTTTGTTTTCGGATATTATTTTCCTGTAGCCCTTGCCTTTTGTAATATTTGTGAAATGGGTAACGCCGTTATCATCAACATATTTATAAATATCAGCGTAGGATATTATGGCTGAGGCGCTGAGGAAGAGGGTAATGATGCCTATGAAAATAATCTTCCTCATAAAAAATAATAACATGCGTATGAAATGATGGTCAATCCGGGTAATATTTTTCATAAGCAAAAAGACGGTCAAACATACGCAGTCCGGTTTTTTTCGCTGAAGTCTTTGAATATGCCTTGTGCTATAATTAATCCCTGAAGGTTAAGCAAATATGGGTGAAAAATAATGAGAAAAGCAATTGTGGCAATTGTGGGAAGGCCGAATGTAGGCAAGTCCACCCTGTTTAACAGGATAGTGCGTAAAAGGCGGGCTGTTATAGAAGATGTCCCCGGCATAACAAGGGACAGGCTTTATGGTGAGGCAACCTGGGATGACAGTTCTTTTTTAGTCGTGGATACAGGGGGATTTCAGCATGAGCCGGATGATGTATTTGCCGGGGAAGTAAAAAAACAGGTGCTTTATGCAGTGGAAGAAGCAGATATTATTATTTTATTAATGGATGCCGTGAGCGGCGTGATGCCCATAGATGTTGAATTGATAGACAGGCTGCGGAGATATGGCAAAGGCGTATTTTATGTTGTCAACAAAATAGACGGGCCTAAAAAAGAAAGCTCTCTTCTTAATGATTTTTATTCGCTCGGGGTTGACCTTTTCCCGGTCTCTGCGCTCAATGGATATGGATATGAAGATTTTATGGATAGTCTCGCATCTCTGTTGCCTTCTGCTGAAAGTGAAGGATCGGAACATCCGAAGATTGCAATTGTGGGAAGGCCGAATGTAGGAAAATCAACCCTTGTAAATTCTCTTCTGAGCAAGGAGAGGATGATTGTCAGCTCAATTCCCGGCACAACAAGGGATGCCGTGGATTCGGTCTGCTCATATTACAAAAAGGACTATATTCTTATAGATACTGCCGGTGTTCGCAAGAAAGGCAAAATGGCAAAAACAGTCGAGAGATATTCATTTTTGAGAACATTGAGGAATATCGAGGATTGCGATGTTGCCGTAATAGTCTTTGATGCATCGGAAGGCATTGTTGACCTGGACCAGAAAATAGCGGGTTTTGTACACAGCGCCGGGAAAGGGGCCCTTATTCTTTTGAACAAATGGGACCTTGTAGAGAAAAAAAGCGCCTTGTCCGTGAAGGATATGGAAGAAAAAGTGCATCAAAAGCTCTGGTTTATGAGGCATGTCCCGGTTTTAACCATTTCGGCATTAAGTAAAAAAAGGGTTACAAAGATTTTCCCTTTAGTTGATAAAGTAATCGCTGAAAACTCCAAAAGGATCAGCACGCACAAACTGAACCTGTTTCTCGGGAATGCCCTCTCAATGCGGGAGCCTCCGTTATACCGGGGGAAAAGGGTCAAGATACATTACATTACGCAGATAAAGACCCATCCTCCGGGCTTTGTGATATTTACAAACAGGAAAGAAGGAATAAATGAGCAGTATATAAGATTCCTGGAGAACCGGCTAAGGATAAGTTTTTCGTTTGAGGGCGTTCCTGTAAATTTTTATGTGAGACAGAAGAAGCAAAGATAGTTCACGGTTCACGGTTGAGGGTTAACGGTTTAAACACTGAACCGTGAACGCTTAAAAAAAATTAATTTAATCCGGCAGGGAGATTGTATTTGTTTAATTCCATCGGCGGCAGTGTAACATCTTTTTTTAAAGATGAGTGTTTTTATCTTGCGGCTTCAATCGCCTACTTCCTTATCGTGTCATTAGTGCCTTTGAGTCTTTTGATTGTCGCCATGTTCGGTTACATGCTGGGGGGCAACCAGGATATGTATCATTATCTGCTTTCCAAGCTTGTTGATTTTTTCCCTGCGGTCACATCCGGGATAACCAGTGAACTCAGGAACATTATTACCTATAAGGGCATCAGTTTTATAACATTTTTCATTTACGGTTTTCTTTCACTGCAGCTTTTTTATTCCGTAGAACGTGCGATGGATGTTATATTTAAAGTTCCCAAGAAGAGACATTTTCTTCTCTCACTGTTCTGGACGATTTTTATAGTGACGCTTGTGATTATCTTCTGGCTTATTTCTTTTACCGTCAGTTCAGTGGCCGGTGTCATCAGCCATTACCCGATGAATATATTCGGTGTGGAACTCGGATACAAGGCGGCCATTATATTGAAGTACGTTGCCCCGTTTGTGGTTGTGCTGCTGACTTTCACTACGGTTTACAAGATTGTGCCGCATGTGAAGGTTGCGCTTGAAGATGCATTTTCAGGGGCGCTCATTTTTACGGTTTTGTGGGAAATAGCCAGACATGTTTTTACGTGGACTGTTATAAATATAGCCTATATCGGAACCATATACGGATCATTGACTACATTCATTTTATTTCTCCTGTGGATGTATTATTTATCGTGTATATTTCTTTTAGGCGCTGAGTTTGTAAAGGGTCTGAGCAGGGAGGAGGCATGATGCATAAATTAATCGGCAAAGCAGTTGAGGTCAGTACGGCAGAGACTTTATACACGGGGGTACTTGTCGAGATTGGAGAAGACGAAGTGCATCTTCAATCTGAAACAGGGTGGATCGTGGTGCCGCTTGAGAAGGTAGTGGATATAAAGGCGCTGACCTGACATTAATGAAGACCGACCTGAAACAATTATCAAAAGCGGAATTGACCGGGTTCCTGGAACATCTCGGCCAGTCGCCGTACAGGGCAAACCAGGTCATAAACTGGCTGTATAAAAAACTGGCGGTCTCTTTTGATGAAATGACCGATCTTTCAAAGGGTCTTCGTGAAGGGC
>DRDE01000165.1 GCA_011040095.1 Nitrospirota bacterium | reverse complement strand
GCAATCAAACTGCATACCCTGCTGGATCTGCGGGGCAATATTCCCACATTTATCAGCATCACAGATGGGAAAGTGCACGATGTGAACATTCTCGACGTGCTTCCCATAGAACCAGGCGCTTTCTACATAATGGATCGTGGATATCTGGATTACGCCAGACTTCTCACTATCTCGCAAGCAGCAGGGTTCTTCGTAACCAGAACAAAATCCAATTTCAAATGCCGCAGAATTTATTCTCATCATGTCGATCGTTCAACTGGTCTCCGGTACGATCAAACAATCATGCTTACCGGATTTTATTCGCTCAAGGACTATCCCAGCAAGCTGCGACGCATCAAATATTACGACTCCGACACCGAGAAAACCCTGGTCTTCCTGACCAACAACTTCTCCCTGCCGGCATTGACCATCTCACAACTGTATCGTTGCCGGTGGCAGGTGGAACTCTTCTTCAAATGGATCAAGCAAAACCTGCGCATCAAAAATTTCTATGGCACTTCGGAAAACGTCGTCAAAACTCAAATCTGGATCGCCATATCAGTTTATGTGCTGGTAGCCATACTCAAGAAGCGACTCAATATACCGGCAAGTCTTTACACAATTTTACAAATTCTAAGCGTCTCGGTTTTCGTCCGTGGGGTCGTCCGTGGGGTCGCGTCTATCCGTGGGGTCGCGTCTACACATTTCACAATTCTAATTTGTCTACCTTGACCCCTTATTCCCGCTTCTTCATCGGAAAATCCAGGTTCAAACCTTCAATATACCTTTTTAAGTCATAAGAAAAAGAGGGGAACAAAGATTTCCAGAATCCTGTTTCTGTCCGAGGGGTCTGGCCTACACATTTTACAAAACGAGCTGCCGGTATCAAGTCTTGAATTTCAGCTTTTCAGAGCATGGGATCCAGTAGACAGTATCGCAGTCAATGCCATACAACGAATAGCAGAGGAAGCCGGAAATATTCTTCATCAGATTGATCCTGATATGAGCATTACAATTGTAATGGAATCACCGGTTAACGGATTATGGGAGGACAGGTACATTTGTACGGAATGGACTTTCTGAGTGGCAGATGGGAGGGTATAAAATGTCAGTTGCGGTAACCCTGGAAAAAGACCTGAGAAAAGAGTTTCCCGGAATACAGGGATTTTCCGTCCAGAATCTTTGGAATATGCGGCAGTTGTAATGTACTTGAGAGTGCCGAGTTCTCGCTATTATAAAACAATTAAAGTATCTTTCAAAGCTCCCATTATTGAAGAACAAAACTAATCTTATTTCAATTTATCCCGTTTAGCTAAATCCATCTTAAGGCGGCAATATTCAATAGAAAGATCAATCCACCCTTCAATTAATTTCTTAAACTTTTTATAGACTTTAACCTGGTGCCTGGTCTCTTTCACAAATACAGGCCGAATATACTCTGTTCGACTTTTCATTTTGTGCGTAAAACTGAGTTGGTAATATCCTTCCCCTTTTTTTTCCGGGTCTTTATACTGTTTACTCAGAGTCCCGGGCCGCATATCCCCAATTAGTTGAAGTTCCTTTTTGATTTTTTTAATTCTTTCTTCAATTTGTTGCAGTTTTTTTGTTGTCATAAATATAGCATATATATGCTATACTATTTTGTCAACCTTAATATCAAAAGGAGGGAAGTCTTGATTCGTCCGCCTTTTCATGCGATAATATTCCCGGCCAACAGTGAATAACTCTGCTCAAATGACCCACAAATTTTCCTGAAGAGCCAAAAAATTATTGTCCTATTATACTTTTTTATTCTTCGGCAATGAGCCTGATTATAGCGGCTGTCTCCGGCATCGCATCTTTTCCTGATGGCGAGGTTTCCACATCGGTTGATAATACTTTAATGCCTGCTTTAAACTAATGGACTGATTAACGACAAATTTTAAGGGAGGTCTTTTAATAATGGCTGAGCATTCATTTGATATAGTCAGCAAAGTGGATTTGCAGGAAGTTTCAAATGCAGTACAGCAGGCAATGAAAGAAATCAGTCAGAGATTTGATTTCAGGGGGAGCAAGAGCAAGATTGAAGTCGATAAGGAAAAAAATGAACTCCATATTGTATCTGATGACGATTATAAGCTTAAAAGTGTGATTGATATTCTTCAGAGTAAATTGATAAAAAGAAACGTGCCTCTGAAAGCATTAGACTACGGGAAAATTGAGTCCGCCCTTTCAGGAACTGTAAAACAGGTCGTAACGCTTCAGCAGGGAATTCCGGCTGAAAAAGCCAAGGAAATTGTGAAAATAATTAAAAACACCAAGATCAAAGTGCAGGCGGAAATTCAGAAAGACCAGCTTAGGGTAAGGGCCAAGAAGATAGACGACCTGCAGTCGGTGATGAATCTTCTTAAAGAAAAAGACCTCGGGATTCATGTGGAGTTTTTGAATTACAGGTAAGCCGGGAAGGCGGGATTATGGGTTTATGGGATGATATAAGACATGATTTCAGGACGGTTTTCGAGATGGACCCCGCTGCAAAAAGCAGGATGGAAGTTATTATCGCTTACTCCGGATTTCATGCAATTTTTTTTCATAGAATCAACCATGCATTGTTGAAATTGAATATTCCGGCGCTGCCCCGTTTTTTGTCTCAAGTGGCAAGATTTCTTACAGGCATAGAGATACACCCCGGCGCAAAGATAGGAAAAGGCTTTTTCATTGACCACGGCATGGGAGTGGTAATCGGTGAGACCACGGAAATAGGCGAGAATGTGCTTCTGTACCAGGGGGTGACGCTCGGGGGCACTGGCAAGGCAAAGGGCAAGAGACATCCGACTCTCGGCAATAATGTGGTTGTCGGCGCAGGGACTAAAATACTCGGGGCAATAACAATAGGCGATAATGTTAAAATAGGCGCTAATTCCGTGGTCCTGCACTCTGTGCCGAAAAACTCGATTGTGGTCGGGGTCCCGGGCAGGGTAATCAAGAAGAGAGTCGTGAAAATGTTTGCTGACGGGCCAGTGGAAATGCTCGATCATGTGCATATCCCCGACCCCCTTGAAGAGAAATTCGAGGAAGTTGCGGCCCACATTAATGAACTTGAAAGGAGAATAAGCAGCTTGGAAGGCAAGGGTGAAACCATAAAGATATATAACACTATGAGCGGAGAAAAAGAGGACTTTGTCCCCATCACTCCCGGAAAAGTAAATATGTATGTATGCGGCATAACGGCCTATGACGTATGCCACCTGGGACATGCGCGGAGCGCGGTTGTCTTTGACATTATCAAGCGATACCTGAGATACAGGGGATATGATGTGACTCATGTGAGGAACATAACGGACATTGATGACAAGATTATTGCGCGGGCGGCTCAGGAGAAGACTTCGACTGAAGAGGTTGCCGGGAAATATACGGAAGAATATTACAGGGATATGGAACTGCTTGGTGTAAGCAGGGCGGATATTGAGCCGAATGCAACGGATCACATAAAGGAAATGATTGATACTATTGAGGGGCTTGTTGATAAGGGCTATGCCTATGCTGTTGATGGAGATGTTTATTTTGAGGTCAACAAATTTTCCGAATATGGAAAGCTTTCGAAAAAGAACCCGGATGATCTGGTGGCCGGGACAAGGGTGGATGTGGATGAAAGAAAAAGAAGCCCCCTTGATTTTGCTTTATGGAAGGCCTCAAAAGAGGGCGAACCGTCCTGGGAAAGCCCGTGGGGCAAGGGAAGACCGGGCTGGCATATAGAATGCACCGCCATGTCCTCAAAATACCTTGGAGAGAGTTTTGATATCCACGGGGGCGGGGCTGATCTTATTTTCCCTCATCATGAAAATGAAATCGCCCAGAGCGAGGCATTGACAGGCAAGCCTTTTGTGAGGTACTGGCTGCATAACGGGTTTATAACCGTTGATAAAGAGAAAATGTCCAAGTCCCTCGGGAACTTTTTTACCATTAAAGAAATTCTCGGGAAATATGAGCCTGAAGTTGTGAGATATTTCCTGCTGTCAGCGCATTACAGAAGCCCGATTGAATTTTCCGATGTACACTTGAATGAAGCTGAACTCTCCATTGACAGGTACTATACAACGGTCATGAGGATTAATGATTTTATTGAGACTGCGGGAGCCGCTGAAAAGCTTACGGCGTCTGCGGAGCTTGAAGAACTGCTTTCTTCTTTTAAGGACAAGTTTCACAATGCAATGAACGATGACTTTAATACTGCGTCTGCATTGGGCTTTATCTTCGAGCTTATCAGGGAAGTAAACAGGTTCCTTGACTCAGGACCCTCGGGACAGAAGGCAAAAGACCTTGTAATTCAAACAAGCGAACTCCTCTCTGAAATCGGCGGAGCGCTGAACATATTCAACAAGTCTCCGAAACAGTGGTACAGCTTATTGATGAAGGTGAAGAAGATAGACCTCTCGGAAATCGAACTCCAGGAGAAGATTGATGAAAGGCAGAGGGCAAGGGAGACAAAGGACTGGGCGACCGCGGATAAAATACGAAACGAGCTTGCCGGGAAAGGGATTATCCTTGAAGATAAAAAAGACGGCACAACGTGGAAGATCAGGGCAGGGTAGGGGGTGTTGATAAAAATATGCGGCATCCTGAATGGATAAAGGTTAAATCAACCGATACTCACGAGACAAAAAAAATATTAAGGCATCATGGAGTATCAACTGTTTGTGAGGAAGCGCGTTGTCCCAACCAGGGGAAGTGTTTTTCACAGAGTGCTGCGGCATTTATGATCCTCGGTGACAGATGCACAAGGAATTGTTCCTTTTGTGCTGTTGAGTCTTCAGAACCGCTGCCTCCTGATCCTGAAGAACCCGAGAAAGTTGCAAATGCGGTGATGGCGCTCGGGCTGAAATTTGCGGTAATAACATCCGTAACAAGAGACGATTTGCCTGATGGCGGGGCAGGGGGGTTTGCCGGGACCATACAAGCAATAAAAAATAAAAATAATGCAATAAAAATAGAGGTATTGACCCCTGACTTTAAAGGAGATTCAGAAGCCTTGAAGACAGTTCTTGATGCTGGGCCGGATGTGTTTAATCATAATATTGAAACCGTCCCCCGGCTTTACTCTGCTGTAAGGCCGATGGCTGATTATGCAACTTCCGTCAGTGTGCTGAATACGGCTAAAAAACTGTCTCCTGCCATAAAAACAAAATCTGGTATTATGACCGGTCTTGGCGAGACGGAACAGGAGGTGTTATCGGTTATGCATGACCTGAGAGAAGCGGGTTGCGATTTTCTGACTATCGGTCAGTATCTGCAGCCCCGGAGAACGAATATCCCTGTTGTCGAATATATAAAACCCGAAATATTCGAGCGTTACAGGATCAAAGCGCTGGAGAAGGGGTTCAGGGCCGTGGCATCGTCACCTTTGACAAGAAGCTCGATGGATGCATCGGCGATGTTTGATAATGCGCCGTTATTTTGACATGTTTTGCCCTGACCTTAATATTTAAAATTCTTATTATCAAATAGTCCTGTGTTTTTTTTGTTTTTTTTATGTTACAATTTGAAACTTTTCTTCAATATTGGTTCGTTTACAGTAATATTTATTACTTACAAAAAGGAGATAAAAGGAATGATTATTATCGGTGAAAAGATAAGCGTAATCGCAAAAAAAGTCAGGGAGGCAATGAATGCCCGTGACCCAAAACCTGTTCAGGAGCTTGCTGAAGCTCAATGGAAGGCAGGCGCAAATTTTATAGATGTCAATATCGGCCCTGCCGAGGAAAACGGCGAAGACCTTATGAAATGGATGGTTGAAAGCATCCAGGAAAAGGTCCACTCTCCGCTTTGCCTTGACACCACAAACGCAGTAGCGCTTGAGGCCGGTCTTAAGGCCCACAATAATGAGTGGGGAAAACCGCTTATCAACTCCACATCAAACGAGCCCGACAGGTTTGTAATGCTTGAGATGGCGGCAAAATATAATGCGCTCTGTATTGCGCTGACGCTCGGAAAAGGCAGCCTGCCTGCCGACGCTGAAGAGAGATGCGGGATTGCCGCTGAAATTATGGCAAGGGCGGCGGAGTTCGGCGTGCCCATGGAAGACCTCTTTCTTGATCCTTTGATTCTCCAGGTCTGCACAATGCAGGACCAGGCCCGGCATGCCATCAAGTCTGTCAAGATGTTCCAGGAATTAAATGATCCCCCGATGAAGACAGTGGTGGGACTCAGCAATGTATCAAACGGCGTACCAAAGGAGATGAGAAGCCTGATAGACAGGGTTTATCTTACACTTTTAATGTATGAGGGTCTTTCAGCGGCAATTATGAACCCTCTTGATAAAGAGCTTATGGATGCGTTCAAGACAACGGACGTCTTTCTCGGAAATACACTTTACGCTCATTCGTATCTGGAAATGTAACAGGAAAATCAAAAACTAAAGATTAAAAAATAAAATTATGGAAAACAAAATTTTAATAATTTAATCTAAAGACTCATTAATTTTGATTTTTAATTTACGGAGGTTAATATGGCATATGTTGTTCCAAAAGAATCTTTCAACGGAAAGGTGTTAAGCCTTGATTTCGGTAAGGGTGACAAGGCTGTCTCAATAGGCGGTGAAAATACACTTCCTTTTTTGTCTTTTGAGGGGGAGGTGCCGAACAGGCCTTTAGTAGCCTGTGAAATCCAGGACTGCCCGCCGGATGACTGGCCGGACACGGTAAAAAATGTATATAAAGATGTAAGCGCCGACCCTGTCACATGGGCCGGGTACTGCCGGGATGAATTAAAGGCAAAGGCAATCGCTCTCAGGCTGGTGAGCACGCATCCCGACAGGGGCGACCGTTCAGCGGAAGATGCGGCAAAGACAATCAAAGACGTACTGGCTGCCGTTGATGTTCCGCTCATCATTCTCGGGTCCAATCATATAGAAAAAGATGCAGACGTGCTTGTTGCCGCTGCCGGGGCTGCAAGCGGATACAATTGTATAATCGGAAAGGCGCAGGAAGGCAATTACAAAACCATAGTAGCTGCCGCGCTCGCCCATAATCATAAATTGATTGCAATGTCGGAACTCGATATTAACCTTGCAAAACAATTGAACATCCTGATTACCCAGATGGGTTTTGATAAAGAAAAACTTATTACGGACCCCATGTGTTCCGGACTCGGTTACGGACTGGAATATACATACTCGGTAATGGAAAGAATCAGGCTTGCGGGTCTCGCCCAGAATGATCCGACCATGCAGCCGCCCATATTGGGAGATGTCGGCATGTATGTGTGGAAGGTAAAGGAGACAGTTGCTTCCGAACCCGATGTTCCTGACTGGGGTTCACTCGAAAATAGAAGTATTGCCTGGGAGACAATAACGGCAACGTCAATGCTTTTAGCCGGCACAAACCTGCTGATTATGAGGCATCCTGCGGCAATAGGGAATGTTGAAAAAACCATAGATGAACTGATGTAAAGTTATACGTTGCGCGTTTCGAGTTACGAGTTTATGAAATCAGATACATAAATGGAGGATTAAAATGGCATTAACCGGAGTTCAGATATTTAAACTTCTTCCGAAGACAAACTGTAAAAAATGCGGATTCCCGACCTGCCTTGCCTTTGCAATGAAGCTTGCCCAGGGCGGCGTTGAGCTTTCAGCATGTCCTGATGTATCAGAGGAAGCCAAGCAGACCCTTGGTGAAGCATCTGCTCCGCCCATAAGAGCATTTACTCTCGGCACAGGTGAAAAGGCGGTAAAAATAGGGGGGGAGACCGTTCTTTTCAGACATGAGAAAAAATTCGTCAACCCCTGTGCATTAGCGGTTAATATAAAGGACGATCTGGGCGAAGAGGAGATTGCCGATATTGCAGCAGAGGTTGCAAACTCTGAAATAGACCGCGTAGGCCAGAAACTCAGGATTGATGCGATTTCTATTGAATATGCTTCCGGCGACAGCGCAAAATATGAAGCGGTTGTTAAGCTCGCTGCGGAAAAGGCCCCTGAAGCCGCCATTATATTAAATTGTAAAGACGCTGCTGCAGTTGAAGCTGCTGTTAAGGCAATTGCCGGCAGAAAACCTTTGATCTACTGTGCGACTGATGCTACTGCCGGGGAAATGGCAAATATCGCAAAGGCAAACAGCGTCCCCCTTGCTGCATGTGCGGATGGCCCGGAAGCCTTAAGCGCGCTGACGGAAAAGATTAAAGCCCTTGGTGTTGAAGATATTGTGCTTGACTCCGGGGCAAAAACAGCTAAAGAAATAATTGAAGATAATACCCGGATCAGGCGTTCGGCCCTTAAAAAGAACTTTAAGCCGCTCGGTTATCCTGTAATCAATTTTGTTTTGAGAGATGATCCTGTTTATGAGGCATCCATTGCCTCTGTAGCCATAGCCAAATATGCTTCCATAGTTATTTTAAGCAGTATTGAAAAGTGGAAGAATCTGGCGCTGTTCACACTCAGGCAGAACCTCTACACTGACCCGCAGGTCCCGATGCAGGTCGAGCAGAAGGTTTACGATATAGGTGAGGCCTCTGCCGACTCTCCTTTGATGATTACCACCAACTTCTCACTTACGTATTTTATAGTCTCGGGTGAGATAGAAAACAGCAAGGTTCCAAGCCGCCTTGCTGTAATGGACTGTGAGGGCCTGTCTGTTCTGACTGCTTGGGCGGCAGGTAAATTTACCGCGTCAAAGATTGCCCAGTTCATAAAAGAAAGCGGGGTAGAGAGCCGGGTGAGTAATAAAGAACTGATACTGCCGGGACAGGTTGCCATACTGAGCGGGTCACTTGAAGACAAGCTTGAGGGCTGGAAGGTAACCGTCGGCCCCAGAGAAGCTAATGCTATACCTACTTTCCTGAAAGGCAGGGCTGCATAGTTCCTGATTAAATAACCGGTTTGACAGGAATTATTCTAATATGATAATTTTTATCATCTAACGGGTTGGATAATTATGATGGAAAAATATAGAGAGCTACATATAAAATTAACACCCCAACGGCTTGCGATTTTAAGCTTTCTGGATGGCAACAAGTCTCATCCGTCTGCTGAAGATATTTATAAAGCCGTTTTAAAACAGTTTCCTACAATGTCTTTTGCAACGGTCTACAATACGCTTGAGGCCCTGAAAAACAGGGGCAATGTTCAGGAGCTTAAAATAGATTCGCATAAAAAAAGATATGATCCGGACATAAGCAGGCATCACCATCTTATATGTCTCAAATGCAGCAAGATTATTGACATACATAAGGATTTTAAAATTGCTCTTTCAGAAGATTTAATACACGGATTTGACTTGATGGGAAATAGTGTTGAGTTTTACGGTATATGTCAAAAATGTAAAAAGCACCATTAGTTGAGGCAATCGTTAATTAGAGTCTGTGTATAAACATAAATAACATTGAGCCGTCATTCCCGCAGTGCGTTGAGCGGGAATCCAGTTTTTTTAATGGGTTCTGGATGCCCGACTAAAGACTTCGGGCATGACAAAAATAAAAACAGGCAATTTATGGACAGACTCTGATTTTAAGCTGAAAAAAATGAAGAAAATATATATTAGGAGGTTTAAATGTCAAAGATAATAGCCTCTGCCGCGATAAGGGCTGCAAACACGCTCTTTAACAGGGCAGAGGAAATGCTCGAAAAAGCTATAGCTGAAAAAGGCAAGGAATTTGTTTTTGAATTCCCGGACACTGCATTTTATCTTCCCCAGATATATGCAATGACGGCGTTCCCTGTTAAAACACTTGCCGATATGAAGGTTGCCTTGGAAATGGCAAGGGAGATGCTTCATGACGAACCGGAAGAAAAACTCTGGAAACCCTATCTTGGAGAGGCTCTTGACTCGGGAATGGCAACTCTTTTTGCAGAGGAGATCATACTCGCTTTGAGATATATTGACGGGCTTGAGCCGGTTACAGATCCTGAAACAGGTTATGTCTATAATGGTTTTATAACCGACACCATTCAGAGAAATCTCGGTATCCAGCTTGTTGACGGCAGGATGCCCGGTTTTGCGGCAATAATCGGGGCTGCGCCGGATGATGACACTGCGGAAAAGATAGTCAGGGAATTGCAGGAGAAAAACATCCTGACATTTCTTTCAGGAATGGCAAAAGATAAAAACGGCAATGTAACGAATGTGACCCGGCAGCTCCTGAGAAAAAAAGTGGAACTCGGATGGGACACATATATTGTTCCCCTCGGCCCGGATACGGAACATACCCTTTATGCGCTCAGCTGGTCCATAAGGGCATCCATGATCTTCGGGGGTAACAAGCCCGGTGACTACAAGGCGCATCTGAAATATACAAAAGACAGGGTATTCGCCTTTGCAATGGTCCTTGGAGAACTCAACGACATCATATGGTCGACAGGCGCGGGCGCTATCAACATGGGATACCCCGCAATATGTGATACGGACGTGCCTGTCATTCATCCTACAGGTGTGTGTACGTATGAAGAGGTTGAGACGGAACTTGACCACAACAAGATCGTGCAGAGGGCCTTTGAGGTCAGGGGGCTTAAGGTAACCGTTGCGAAACCCCCGATCCCCGTATCATACGGCCCGGCTTTTGAGGGAGAGAGGATCAGAAAAGAGGACATGTTCATTGAGTTCGGCGGAAACCGCACACCTGCATTTGAATGGGTGAGAACAAAAGAATTAGAAGAGATAGAAGACGGCAAGGTAACGCTGGTCGGAGCCGACATAGAGGAAAGGTTCAAGGCAGGCGGAATGATGCCTCTGGCCATTGTTATCGATGTTGCGGGCAGAAAAATGCAGAAAGACTTTGAGGCGATTATCGAGAGAAAGCTCCATCATAATATAAACGAAGCCCAGGGGCTCTGGCACATGGGTCAGCGTGACATTGTATGGATGAGGATCAGCAACCAGGCATATAAAGACGGAATCACACTGGAGCATATCGGAGTAATACACAACACCATGACACACAACAGGTTCAAGGAGATTGTCGACAAGATCCAGACGACCCTTTATTTCGATGAAAAAGATGTCCTTGAATTACAGGACCAGGCAAGAGCAGTATATAAAGAAAGGGACCACAGGCTTGCCGGTTTAACGGACGAATCCGTAGATACTTATTATTCCTGCCTCTTGTGCCAGTCATTCGCCCCGTCTCATGTGTGCGTAATCAGCCCGGAGCGTGTTGGCCTTTGCGGCGCATACAACTGGCTTGACACAAAGGCTGCATTTCAAATAGATCCGACAGGGGGTAATCAGCCGATTAAAAAAGGTGAGGTACTCGATGAAAAAGAGGGCAGATGGGCCGGTGTCGATGAATACCTGAAAGCCAATTCTGCAGGCGCCATTGAATCATTAAATCTCTACACAATTATGGATAACCCCATGACATCCTGCGGATGCTTTGAGTGCATTGTGGCGATTATCCCTGAAGCCAACGGTATAATGCTCGTGCAAAGAGGCCATACAGGCATGACACCCGTGGGAATGAAATTTTCCACACTGGCCGGAACAGTCGGAGGCGGTACGCAGAACCCGGGTTTTATGGGAATCGGTGTGAATTTCATTACAAGCAAAAAATTCCTTTTCGCTGACGGCGGGATTAAAAGAATAGTCTGGATGACAAAGAACCTGAAGGAAAGAATAGCCGAAGATTTCAAACAGAGGTGCGAGGAAGAGGGCGTGCCTGATCTATTGGATAAGATTGCAGACGAAACCATTGCAGAGGATTCGGAAAAATTAATGGAATACCTCACAAACGCAGGACATCCGGCGCTCGAAATGGACCCGATGTTCTAAAGGCAGCTATTAGCGTTCAGCTTTCAGCTATCAGCTAAAGCAATAAAAGCTGAATGCTGATCGCTGACAGCTTTTTTAAGGAGGATATATGAGCAAAGTAATTAAAAGCGCAGGCGAATCGGCTGAAGAAATAATTGAGTGGGGTGAATCCCGTGATATTGAAACATGCTTTGAACGTGCGGAAAAATTAAAGCAGTGCCCGATCGGTGAAACCGGGGCTTGCTGTAAGGTTTGCCACATGGGACCATGCAGGCTTATCGGCAAGAACGCCGAGGAAGAGGCAAGAGGCGTTTGCGGCGCAACACTTCCTACAGTAGCGGCAAGAAACATGCTGAGAATGATCGCAGCAGGCACTGCAGCCCATTCAGACCATGCGCGCGACATGGCAATGACACTCCTTGCAGTTGCTGAAGGTGAGGCCAAAGACTTCAGGATCACTGACGTGAAAAAGCTGTACAGGGTCGCCGGCATATTGGAGATTGAATTTGAGGGCAGACCTGTGAATGATGTGGCAAAAGATGTTGCCACAATGTTCATTGAAGACTTCGGGCGCCAGAAAGGCGAAATCAATTATTGTAAACGAGCGCCGAAAAAGACCCGGGAAAGATGGGAAAAGTGGGGCATTACTCCCCGTGGGATCGACAGAGAAGTCGTTGAGGCATTGCACCGCACAAATATCGGAGTTGACCATGAACCCGACCACCTTCTCACTCACGGCCTCAAGGTTGCGCTTGCAGACGGGTGGGGCGGCTGTATGATATCAACGGATATAACCGACATACTATTTGGAACTCCCAAGCCGATCAAGGCAGAGGCGAGTTTCGGCATATTCAAGGAAGACGAAGTCAACCTGATCGTGCACGGACATGAGCCTACTCTTGCAGAGATGATTGTGGATGTTTCGTCAGAACCTGAACTGGTTGAATACTCCAAATCAAAAGGCGCTAAGGGCATCAATATCGGCGGCATGTGCTGCACTGCAAACGAAGTACTTATGAGACACGGCATACCTACGGCAGGGGGGTTCACAAACCAGGAACTCGGAATCATGACCGGGCTGATTGATGCCATGACAGTTGATGTTCAGTGTATTATGCCCGCCATTGCCGAGGTATCAAAGAAGTTCCATACAAAAGTTATCACTACCAGCGAAAAGGCAAAGATGCCGGGCGCTGTGCATGTTCAATATGACGAGCACAGGGCTAAAGAAGTGGCAAGAGAGATCATCAGGATGGCATGCGACAATTATCCCAACAGGACGACGGAAGGCAGCCACATATCCAGAAAAGCCCCGCTTATCGGCGGTTTTTCACATGAATATATTGAGTACATGCAGGGCGGAAAGTGGAGGGCATCCTTCAGGCCGTTAAATGACGCCATCATGGCAGGAAGGATCCGCGGTGTTGTCGGACTTGCAGGATGTGACAATCCGAGAGTGGCATCCACCGGCATTCACAAATTTCTTGCAGTAGAATTAATCAAAAATGATGTATTGATCTGCTCAACGGGCTGTGGTTCCGCAGCCTGCGCAACAGCCGGATACCTTACCCCGGAGATGGCGCTGGAACATGCCGGACCCGGACTCAGAGAAGTCTGTGAAGCAATAGGCATTCCGCCGATACTTCACCTCGGTGCGTGTGTTGATAATTCAAGGATACTGACAATAGTATCGGCGATGGCGCATGAAGGCGGCCTGTCTGATGAAATAGGCGGTATGCCCGCTGTGGGGATAGCCCCTGAATGGATGTCCGAGAAGGCAATTGCAATAGGCTGCTATTTCGCCGCCTCAGGCGTGCCGTGTATCTTCGGCGGTGAATCACCGGTTGGAGCAAGCAAAGAAGTTACAAAGATAATGACTGAAGTATGGATGGAGAGATACAGGGGAGCGCTTCATTTTGAGCCTGATCCGGAAAAGATGCTGGCGCTGGCTCTTGATTATATTGATAAGGCAAGAGAAAACCTGAAACTCAGGAAATATGAGCCCGGAAAATTCGGCGCTGAAAGGGTTCTTATGGACATGGCTGCAAGAAGAGAGATTGAAAAGACAGCAGCAGCTCATGCCGGGGTTGGAGGTATAAATGAATCCGGAAATTGATGAAGTTATCGGACATATCGGTGATGTTCTGACTGATGCGCAGAAGAAAAGAGGCGTTTTAATCCATGCCTTTCAGCAGATACAGAAAGAGCAGAATTATCTGCCCGAAGAAGAGCTGATACGGTTATCGAAAAAACTCGATATCCCGCTGTCCGATGTTTACAGCACGGCCACGTTTTACAAACAGTTTTATTTCTCTCCCCGCGGCAAAAAGATAGTCAGGGTCTGCACAGGCACGGCGTGTCATGTCAGGGGAGCGGATAAAGTTTTGGATAAAATCAAGGAAGAATTTACAATAGATGAAGGCGAGACTACGGAAGATCTCTCAATGACACTTGAAACTGTAGGATGCATCGGCTGCTGTGGCCTGGCGCCTGTGGCAACAATCAACGAAAGCATTGTCGGTGAAATAGATATGAAAAAGCTCGATCTAATAGTGGACAGCCTCATGAAAGATGAAGAGATAACGGGTTCAGCGGATGAGGAATGACAAAAAGCAGTTCAACGTAGCGCAAAGGCAGCTCAACATTGCTTAAATATTAAAAAAACAACATTGAGCAATTTATTATTTATTATAAGGATGGAAATATGGCAAAACTTAATAATGCAAACGAACTGAAGAAACTCAGAGAGACCTTAAAGAAAGAGACGTTTAAACCCGATACCCTGAGGGCAAGGGTATGCTGCGGGACCGCGTGCACTGCAACAGGGGCGCATAAAGTGATTGACAGATTCCAGAAAGAGGCTGTTGACAGCGGTGTTGATATTGAAATAGTGAAAACAGGCTGCCAGGGGATTTGCCAGAAAGGCCCTGTTTTAAAAGTGGAGCCTATGAATATTTTCTATCAGCGGACCAGGCCTAAAAACGTTCCCTGGATAATGAGCTACTCTATCCTGGGCAACATGCCTTACAGGCAGGGGCTTTACCGGGACGATATCCTCAGCAGCCCCGTACCCGTTATGACGGATATACCGTTTTATAAAAAGCAGGTAAGGATCGCTCTCAGAAATAACGGAGAGATCGACCCCTGCAATATTAACCATTATCTGGCAGTCGGGGGGTATGCCGCGCTGGAAAAGGCCCTGGCTTCAATGAACCCTGAGCTGGTTCTTGAAGAAGTGGACAGGGCAAACCTCAGGGGAAGAGGCGGCGCAGGATTTCCCGCAGGTAAAAAGTGGGCGCATACCAGGTCGGCTCCGGGCAACATTAAATTCGTGATTGCAAACGGTGACGAAGGCGATCCGGGGGCTTTTATGGACAGGTCGATTATGGAGGGCGACCCTCACAGCCTTCTTGAAGGAATGGCGCTCTGTGCATATGCAATCGGCGCGCAATACGGGTTTATATATGTCAGGCATGAATATCCTCTTGCAGTGAAAAACCTTCAGATTGCAATAAAACAGGCGGAAGACCTGGGACTCCTCGGTAAAAACATCCTCGGCACCGGCTTCAGTTTCACAGTAGATATAAGGGAAGGCGCAGGGGCTTTTGTATGTGGTGAATCCACAGCGCTTGTCGCTTCCATTGAAGGAGAGAGGGGGTTCCCGAGGCCGAGACCTCCAAGGCTTTCACAACCCGGGGGAGGCCCGTGGGGGTATCCGAGCAATCTCAATAATATTGAAACTTATGCGTGTGTTCCGGTAATCGTTGAAAAGGGTTCGGACTATTTCACCTCTATCGGGACTAAAACTTCACCGGGCACAAAGGTATTTGCGCTTACCGGGAAGGTTAAAAATACGGGCCTTGTTGAAGTTCCGATGGGAATGACTTTAAGAGAGATAATCTTTGAGATCGGCGGAGGAATGCTCGGTGACAAGGAATTCAAGGCTGTTCAGACAGGTGGCCCTTCCGGGGGATGTATACCTGCCGAGCACCTTGATCTGTCCGTGGATTTCGACTCATTGGCGTCAGTCGGCTCCATGATGGGCTCAGGCGGATTGGTTGTAATGGATGAGGATACATGCATGGTTGATGTGGCCAAGTTCTTCCTGTCATTTACCCAGTCCGAATCCTGCGGCAAATGTCCGCCGTGCAGGATAGGGACTTACCAGATGCTTCAGATTCTCGAGAGGATCACTTCCGGCCAGGGTGAGCAGGGTGATATCCGGAAACTCGTGGACCTTGGCCGATACATCCAGGAAGCCTCTCTTTGCGGCCTCGGTCAAAGCGCGCCCAACCCGGTGCTGAGCACCATCAAATATTTCAGGGAAGAGTATGAAGAGCATGTCTATGAAAAATACTGCAGGGCAAAGGCATGCAGCGGCATGGGGGCCTTTGTTATTGACCAGGCCGCGTGCATCAGATGCGGACTGTGCAAGGAGGCCTGCGCCTTTAACGCGGTTAATGAAACAAGAAAGAGATATATCATCGACCGCGCCGCATGCACCCGGTGCATGGCCTGTTATAACGCATGTCCGGTCGATGCCGTTATGATAAAGAAACAGAGGCATCTGATCCTTGAAGAAGAATTCAAGGTGCCTACGGAAAAAATAGAACTTATAGACAGGAGGGCAAGAATGATCCTTAGAGATGTTTTAAAGATAAAGCCGGAAGAGTTAGCCACCGTCACCCGGGATCAGACTGCAGACGCAGCCGTAAAGCTTATGGCTGAAAAAAATATAAGCGACGTGCTGGTTCTTGATGAAGAAGGTAAGTTAGTTGGTATTTTCACGGAAAGAGATGTTGTCCGTTATGTACACAAAAATGTCGACCTGAGCGCGGAGTCCATCGGGAATTTAATGACCACGAAGATTATAACATTTGAACCTTCGACAGAGATCAGCGCTGCAATCCACGTTGTTTCAAAAGAAAAGATACGCCATTTACCTATTGTTGAAAACGGCAAGCTCATAGGGATGGTTACTTACAGAGACCTTGTTGCCCATGTCCTGCCTGAGATTATTTATATGGCAGAGGCAATTTACTGAGGTTGACCATGACAGAAAAGAAACTTATAAAGGCAGCCGACATAAAGACTCGTGCAGAGGAAAGAAAAAAGTGTCCTGTGGAAAAGGCCCTTTTCTATATAACGGAGTTCCTTTCAGGCCCTATGTGCGGCAAGTGCTTTCCATGCTCCATGGGGAGCTATGAGGCGAGGGTCATACTGAATAATATAATTGATGCTGCGGCCACGGATGAATCCCTGTTCAGGCTCAGGAGGATTGCCGCTGAAATGCTTGTCGGCTCCATGTGCAGAAAGGGAAAAGATACTGCGAGATTCATCCTTGAATGGATGGATACAAGCGCCTTCGGCAGTCATATTGAAGGCATTTGTCCTGACCGGACATGCAGCGCTTATATCGAATACAGGATTATTTCCGGGGAGTGCGATTTATGCGGTGAATGTCTGCCGGCCTGTAAATACAGCGCTATTCATGGTGAAAAGAAACAGGCATTTATCAGCGGATATAAACCGTTTGAGATCAAGCAGACAAAATGTGTCAGGTGCGGAGAATGTATACCGGTCTGTCCGGAAGAGGCTATTATCATTGTTGATGCAAAGGTCAAAGAGCCTGCAGGGGTATGAGTTTAGAGTTAAAATAAATTTTGAAACGGGGAAACGGTTTCTTCCATTCCCCGGGTCTGATAAAACAGGAGGAGCAGATGTCAAAAAGAGTTACTCTGAAAATAGACGGCAACGAAGTCCATGTTCCCAAAGGAACCAATCTCATTGATGCGGCAGAGGCGGCGGGGGTACATATTCCCAACCTCTGTCACTTAAAAGGCATGAGGGGAATCGGCGCATGCAGGATGTGTCTTGTTGAGGTTGAGGACATGAAGGCTCCGTTGATAGGCTGCACTACAAAAGTAAAAGACGGTATGGTTGTCAACACCAGAACCGAAAAGGTCGAGGAAGTCAGGAAATTCGTAATAGACCTTATTCTGTCCATGCATCCCCTTGACTGCATGACCTGCACAAAGGCCGGCGCCTGCAGTCTCCAGCAATATGCGTATGACTTTGGAATAAAGGAATCAAGTTTCAGCAGGAAAAAATTCGGATACCCTGTTGATGAAGAAAACCCGTTTATTAAAAGAGACCCTGATTACTGCATTATCTGCGGAAGATGTGTAAGGGTGTGTAAAGAACAGGGCACAAACGTCCTCGAGTTCATGGGAAGAGGTGTTGGAGCAAAGGTTGTTACTGCCATGGACAAGCCTCTTGAGAAATCCGACTGCACTTTCTGCGGAAGCTGCATTGACGCATGCCCTGTCAATGCCCTCCTTGAAGCCGACAGGTGGAGAAAAGGCAGGGAATGGGAGTATAAGAAAAGCAAGTCCGTTTGTCTGTCCTGCGGCTGCGGCTGTGACATAATTGCCAGTGAAAAAGACGGAGCCATTGTAAAAATAAACGCCGGGGCTGATGACGGGTTTGTTGGAAAATATATCTGCGCAACCGGCAGGTTCGGATTTGAGGCCGATACATCGGATGCAAGAGTTAATGGCCCGATGAAAAGAGTCAATAACGAACTTCAGGAGACAACATGGAAAGAAGCGCTCGACATTGTTGCAGACAAACTTAAAAAGGCAGGCGGGAATGCCGGAATAATCAGCACAGCGGGGATACTCAACCGGGACGCCGTTATTCTTTCAAGATTGGCAGCGGAAGCAATCAGGACAAAAAATATCGATACAACCGCAAGCCTTTATTCTGATGCTGATTCCATGAATTTCTCCGATACCGCTGATCTCGACAGCGCTGATGCAATTATACTTGCAGGACTTGATCCGTCGCAGCGGGGGATGGTGCTTCCGGCGCTTGATGCAGGCATAAGAAAGAGAGTCTCAAGAGGCGCAAAGCTTGTTGTCATAAATTCATTGAAACCCAGGATAGCCCCGGCAGCAGCAGTCAGCATCAGGGCGGACGAGGCAACCACTCTTGCGCACATAGCCAGGGGCCTGATTGACAAGGGGAAAACCGCGGGCAAGGAACTGGAGGCCGCTATTTCAGGACTTGCGGTCACTGAAGATATTGAAAAGGCCGCTGCGATTCTGGCCGGGGCAAAGTCGCCTGTAATATTCTGCGCGCCTTCCCTTTTCAATGCCTCAAGGAATATTGCCCTGCTGATTGATGTTAAAGTAGTTGCAGTGCCTTATGAAGCTAATGCAAGGGGCGTTGTTGCAGCGGGGCTTGTCACAGAAGGCAAATCATATAAAGAAATGACTTCCGGGGGAGTGGATGTGCTATATGCCATCGGCGAAGTTCCGCTTGCGAAGAAGCCTGATGCAGTCTTTCTTATTGTCCAGACATCTTATATGACCGAACTCGCAAAACAGGCGGATATTGTACTGCCGGCAGCTACCAGCCTTGAATCAGAAGGAACCATTACGAATTATCTCGGCAAAGACAAAGATGTCAGAAAAGTCATTGAACCGGCAGGTGATTCAAGACAGCACAAAGATATATTTATCGAACTCTCAAAGGCCATTGGAACAGAGTTAAAAGATACAGGTGAAGCAAAGAGCGCACAGGAAGCCGGCAAGCCGCAGTTCAACCCGTTTGAGAAAAAACAGGGCATGGATGTGAAACCGGCCGATATAATAGAAGCTTCCAACGCAGCCGTTACCGGCCACTCAAAACTTCTCTGGCTCAAAGAGGCGCAAAAGGCAGCGGTTTAAGAAATTTAAAATTCAAAATTCAAAGCAACGGTAAAAAGAGGATTAAACCTTTAAAGGTTTAATCCTCTTTTTTTCAGTATTTTTTCCAGGACTGAATTAAGATTTTTGTAATAGTTCACCCCCCTCGGGAGAAAGGGTTTGAATGACGGATTGATTGGATAACTCCCCCCGGCCCCTCTTAACCTAAGAGGGGAGGTATGGTTTCCCCCTTAGGTTAAGGGGGATTAAGGGGGTTACTCTAATAATCGTAACCGTTCACGGGTTATATTTGTCAGTATTCAACATTAAACACTGAAACGGAAAGACTGAAATCCCCTCTTGAGAGGGGTGCAGGGGTGTGTTTACAATGAATATCCTGCTGAAGTAAAAGGGTTCGCCATCCGGGAAACAACAGCACAGAACATGAAAGAGATTAGACCGGAATGCTTATCCGGTTGACGCAGCAGAGATGTTTTTAGTATCCTGATTGAGTGGGAAGACCAGCATATCCAAAAACGATGTGGGATTTTCGCGAACAGTTTTCAACAGAGCAAAGATGCCTGGAATATTTGATATTGTGTAAATGGTCAGAGGGATTCAAGTGCCCTCATTGCTGTGGCAGTACCTACACAGTTCGTAACTATTCAGGTCAATTAGTGAATTAAGGATATGCAGCGGCCAGGAAAGGCACCCCTTTAAAGGCATCAGTAATAGAATCAAGGACATTTCGCCCCTGTTTTCTTGCAGTGGAGAAATAGCTTCTAATACGGGCAAAATGTTCAGCGCCTTGCACGGTACGAAAACAGCCGGATATTTTAAGACGAACCTTTATCATGCGAATATCCTGTTCGGCAAGATTGTTGGTAAAAGGCACATTAATATCATGCAGGAATGCAAGCGCCGACTCCTCAAAGTCGCTAAAGCGTGTCAG
>DRDE01000164.1 GCA_011040095.1 Nitrospirota bacterium | reverse complement strand
TCTTCCGATGCCAACAATCTGTATGTCGTACTCTCTGCCCGGGGACTGAACCCTAAACTCAGGATCGTTGCGCGTGCAAGCGAGGAAGGCGCGGAGCAGAAACTCATGAGGGCGGGCGCGGACAATGTTGTCTCGCCTTACAACATAGGGGGATTGAGGATCGCGCATTCGCTCCTGAAACCGGCTGTTGTCGATTTTATTGAGTTCGCGACAAAGAGCGAGAACCTTGAACTCCAGATGGAGGAAGTCAGGGTAAAGGAGTCCTCGAACATTGTGGGTAAGACCCTTCATAAATGCGGGATAAGGAAAGATCTGGGTGTTATTATTGTCGCGATAAAGAGGGAGTCGGGGGAAATGGAATTTAATCCGACCTCAACGAGTCTGATTAAAAAGGGGGACATCCTGATCGCTATGGGCAAAAGCGAACAACTGAAATCACTAGAGAAACTGGTCGGGGGTTAGGGGAAGGATTTACATTTTATGCTTAGCGGTTTTTAGTTTTTGCTCTCTGGCTGTTCACTATAAAATACACAGAAGGTTGAATAAAGGACGTTACTCATGAACATACTGCTCATTAATCCTCCTTATCCATTTATTCCGGATGAAGTAAAAACTGCCAGTCCCCCTCTTGGCTTGGCTTATATAGCAGCAATGCTTGAACAAAATAATTATCCGGTAAAAATCGTTGATTGTGTTATAGAAGGATACAATACTGAGACTGAAATCAGTAATGGAATAAGGACATATGGATTATCCAAAAGAGAGATTATACATATCATAGAAGAATATCAACCGAGTGTTATCGGAATTTCCGCTATATTTTCAACTCTTGACAGCATTATTCGGGAATTATCCAGGGATATAAAAGAAACATTTCCAGAAGTGAAAATTGTAGTGGGTGGAACTCATGCCACGGTCATGGCAGAAGAACTGATTTGCGAACCCTCTATTGATTATGTGATACGGGGAGAAGGGGAGTACGCCTTTCTCGGACTTGTTGAATATCTTGAAATGAAGAGACAGATTGATGAAGTTAATAATCTAACCTGGAAAGAAAATGGAGAAATCAGATCTACGCCCCAGCAATTTATTGAAGATATTGATCAATTACCTCGGCCAGCCAGGCATCTCCTTAATATAGAAGGATATATAAAAATCGGCCGGATGCATGGATCTCCTGAGAAAGGTGTGCGGGCTGCGACGCTTATTACTTCCAGGGGTTGTCCGGCAAAATGTATATTTTGTTCAATTCATTCAGTCTGGGGGCGTACGTTCAGGGGACATTCCCCCGAATATGTTTTAAATGAGATGCAGGAGCTTCGCGAACAATATAAGATTAATCATCTGTTATTTGAAGATGACAATCTTACTTTTGATCGTAATCGGGCTGTGTCGATTTTCCAGGGTATGATTGATAGGAAATACAATTTTTCATGGACTACGCCAAATGGTGTTGCGGTATGGGCTTTAAACGATTACCTTCTGAAATTAATAAAAGAAAGCGGCTGCTGCTGGCTGACCCTTGCAGTTGAATCCGGTGACCCTGAAACACTTGCTAAAATTATTAAAAAACCGCTTCGACTCGATAAAGTTATATTAATTGTAAAAACATGTAGAAAGCTCAAAATACATACAAATGCATTTTTTGTTATCGGATTACCCGGTGAAACAATGGAGTCTATTCAGCGTTCCATGACGTTTGCAGAGGATCTGGATGTTGATTCGATAATCATTTCAATTGCCGCCCCATACCCAGGAACATCTTTATACGAGCAATGCAAAGAGAAAGGGTACTTTGTTGAAGATTTCCAGATCACCAACCTGTCGCCCAGAATTGGTCAGATTAAAACTACTGAATTCAGTCCAAAAGATTTAGTAGATATAGTCAACAGGACGTTTATGCGTCGTGTTTTTAAACATCCGATAGGAACACTTCGTAGAGTGTATGGAAAGTTTAAAGTGGCACCTATGACTACGTTTTCTTTAGTTACAAAAAAGTTCATACTGGGTATAGTGAGCCAAATCAAGTTAAAACGGTAGGGTATAAATAGAAGGGTTTGTCAGGAACATACCTGATCCGGATTTGTAACCGGGAATGACCAAGTGGGACGATAGGGATAGGACTAAAAAAATGAAAATTTACGTGAAAAAATCATTAATCTTTTTGGATATAAAATGCTTTAGTTCTTTACAGAACCTGTCTACACTGAATCTCTCGGCGTTCCTTCTTATCTCATGCGGATCGAACTGATTTTCAAGAGCCTCAAATCTTTTAATGGCATTGATCAGTGCGGCAGGCGTCTGTTCGTAGAAAAAAATGCCGGTGGGTTTTGTTTCTTCTGACTTCTGACTTCTGACCTCTGACTCCCCGAAGGGGATCACCGTTTCGGTAATGCCTCCTTTTCCATATGCGATCACAGGCGTCCCGCATGCCTGCGCCTCGACAGGGACTATGCCAAAATCCTCTTCTGCTGCAAATATGAATGCCCTGGCTTTTTGCATATATTCGATTAAAACATCATCGTTCTGAAATCCGAGAAATTTAATATTATCTTTGGCGTTCCTTTTTACTTTTTCAAAGTCAGGTCCGTCGCCTATAACAACAAGTGGCAGGCCGAGTTCGGTGAACGCTTCGACTATCAGGTCCATCTTTTTATAAGGGACCATCCTTGAGACCGCAAGGAAGAAGTCTTCCTTTTTTTTATTCAATTGGAAGGCATTAACATTGACAGGGGGATAGATGACCGTTGCCTCTTTCCTGTAAGCGCGCCAGATCCTATCCTTTATATAATGAGAGTTTGCGATAAAGTGGTCGACCTGCTGCGCTGTTCTATAGTCCCATTTCTTTATTCGGTCGAGGATGAAGCTTGCGGCAGCCCCCTTGATCCCATTGTCCAATCCGGATTCTTTTAGATACTGTTGCTTCAGGTCCCATGCGTAGCGCATCGGCGTGTGGCAGTAACAGACCTGGAGCTGGCCGGGCCTTTTCTTTATTCCCTTTGCCACAGAGTGTGAGTTCGAGATAATAACATCATACCTGGAAACATCGAACCAGCTGACCGCAAGGGGCATCAGCGGGAGGTAATTGCGGTATTTCTCTTTTGCGAGGGGCAGATTCTGAATGAACGAAGTCGTTGCCTTTTTGTTCAGGACAAACCCCCGCTCACTTTCCGAAAGAAAATCGACCTGGCAGAAGAGGCCCGAATCGGGATAGAGTTGTATGATCTGCTCAAGCACCCTCTCGGAGCCTGCGTAGTTGACTAGCCATTCATGGATTATAGCAGTCTTCACTGTTCTATTATATTTAGCCTTTCAGTAGATTAATCTTATATATTTTGCAATATAATAGATTCTATCTTTTTGGCACTTTCCCTTAGATCGAATCTCTCCTCCGCAATTTTGCGGCTATTGATACGCATTTTAACGTATAATTGCGGGTTCTCAAAAATGAGTAATATTTTCTCCGCCAAATCATCCACATCCCTGGCTTTGAAAATATATCCGGTCTTTCCCTCTTCTATAAGCTCAGGAATGCCTCCCATATCTGAG
>DRDE01000163.1 GCA_011040095.1 Nitrospirota bacterium | reverse complement strand
TGAAGTGGTATAACGAAGAGCATCGACACAGCGCCATTCGTTATGTTACACCGAACCAGCGTCACAAAGGAGAAGATAAAGTCATATTGGAAAAGAGAAAGGCAGTCTATGAGGCTGCAAAAAATAAGAACCCAGAGCGGTGGTCAGGCCATATCAGAAACTGGAATCCAGCATCTGCTGTATGGTTGAACCCACCTAAAGAGGTGCGGGCCAAAGAGCATAATTTGCATAAGGTTGCGTGAAATAAATCGGACAACTTTCTTGACAATTACCGAGCTTTACCGACAGGGGACTTGTCCGCAAATTCTGGCGACAGTAATTTATTGTCATATTTATATTTTCAATGTCAAAATCAGAGAAACCCGCTTCGTGTGGATCATAATTCCTGATAAAATTTACGGCGCCGTTTTTCGTGGAAAATATAGTCCTCTCATTTCCCGTATATATAATTCCCATATCCGCTTCCCCCGGCGCCCCGGGTTCAAGCAATGATGCGGCCGCAAAAACAGGGGGATACAGCGCCTTAACCGTCTTCCCGCAGTTGTAAAACATATCAACGACATCCCGGATTGTTTCATCGGTTACCATAAAGTAAAAAATGTCCAGCATTTTCCTGTTGTTGATTACACGATCACCTATCGGCAAATACAGAAATGTAAAGTCCTTCCTCCCGGTGGTTTTTCTTATTTCCGTCTCTATAATTTTAACGAGGTATCCCGTCTTTAACAGCGGCACGGATAACACATCATGATAAGATTCCTTAAAATCACAGGTTACGATAAAGTCTTTGTCTTTGCTGCGCTTGAGATAACCGTCAAACTCCTCAACGGCGATTATTTCCGTTCCTTTGATCTTAATATTGCCGCCTCGCTGCAAGGCGTGAACAATTTTAACCTCATTGCCTTCAAAGCTGACCGCAACCGGCTTGCCCAAATGAACTCTCCTTATAGACTAAACATGGAATATGTTTACGCAATATTCCAGTTACCCTATTTATCGGAAACACTTTATAAAACTTTAATAATTTGTCCGGGTTTGGATAATGCGAAATCGATTTGAATCCGGAAATTCACCTTCCATAGGAGACCGGGGTCGGGCACATTCAAAATAAGTCCCGCCTGTTGGTCAAGATGAAAAAATACAGGAAGGGTTATTTTTTATCGGGAGTAATGTTAAATTCTTTGATTTTCCTGTAGATAGAGCGGCGGCTTATTCCCAGGAGTAAAGCTGCCCTGGTTTTGTTCCAGCCGGTTTTTTCAAGGGCCTGAAGTATTGCCTGCGGATCCTCTATGTTCCCTGTATTGGGGGAGGGGATATTACCCGGCTGAAATGTCTGCAATTCAATGGGAAGATGCCCGATAGCAAGGGTATGCTGTCTGCAAAGTATAAATGCATGCTCCAATGCATGCTCCAGCTCCCTGATATTGCCGGGCCAGGGATATTCCATGAATATTTTTTCGACATCCGCAGAAACCGCCGTGATTTTCTTATCAAATTTCTTGTTGAATTTTTTCAGAAAATAATTTATAAGAAGAGGGGTGTCTTCACGACGCTCCCTCAGCGGCGGCAGCATTATTTTCATGACATTCAGGCGATAGTACAGATCTTCACGGAACTCGCCGAGTTTGACCTTGTTTGAGAGGTCCTGGTTCGTTGCCGTCACAACCCTGACATCAACCTTGATCGTGGTTGAATCTCCGACGCGTTCAAATTCTTTTTCCTCGAGAACCCTGAGCAGCTCTATCTGTATCTTGGGGGATATGTCGGCAATTTCATCCAGAAAAATGGTCCCGCCGTCAGCTAACTGGAAGCGCCCTGTTTTATCTTTAATCGCGCCCGTAAAAGAGCCCCTCACATGTCCGAACAATTCACTTTCAAGCAGGTTCTCGGACAGCGCGGAACAGTTTACCTTAACCAATGAGTTGGGGCTGCGGTTCCCTTTGTAATGAAGCGCCTCTGCGACAAGCTCTTTCCCTGTTCCGCTTTCGCCTGTAATCAGGACGGTTGTCTCTACATCGGTCAGCAAGTCAATCATGGAATAGATTTTCTGCATTTTTTCGCTTCTCCCGATAATCCTGTGGAATTGCCGGCGTTCGTTCAGTTCCCGTTCCAGGCCGGTCAACCGGGTTTCATCCTTTACCACCATAACCGCCCCGGAAAACATCCCCTGGCTGTTTAACAAGGGGGAGGTGGTCAGGGTTACAATCCGCTCCCTGCGGTTATTATACCGGCATTCCATGCGGTTTAATTCTGCAGGTTGTTTTGTATTGACGGTCTCCATAAGCACTTCAAGACATTTGCCTTTGCAGCAGTCGTGCAGGGAACTGAAAACCTTCCCTATTGCATTACGGCTGAAACCGCAGATGTTCCCGGCTGCTTCGTTAATCTCAAGCACAACCAGGTCCTTGTCCACGGTGATAATGGCATCTTTAACGCTCCTGAAAATAGCCTCGAGATTCGACCGGTATTTATCTTTTTCATCAATCACCTTTTTATGCTGCAGGGCCACGTCAATAGCATGAAAAAGGGCATCCTTTTGAATTGGTTTGGGGATGTAGTCAAATGCCCCGAGGCGCACGGCTTCAGAGGCGGTCTCAATATTGGGATATCCGGTGATCATAATTACGGGACAGTTGATCTTCCTTTTCTTTATTTCCCGCAATACATCTATCCCTGTTTTGCCCTTGAGGATGATGTCCGCGAATATTACATCGAAATCCGTCCCGGAAATGCACTCCACCGCCTCATCAAAATTTTCGGCGTCAGCTACGTCATAACCTTCGGCTGAAAGAAATTTCCTGAAGGTAAAACGTATGCCTTCTTCGTCATCAATTATCAGTATCCTGGCGCTCATTCTTCGCTTTAACCGTTTACCGGTAAATTAATAGTTATTTTTGTAAACTTGCCTTCAACACTGTTTATCAAAAACTTGCCTCCGTGCTCGGTTATAATGCCGTGGCTTATGCTCAATCCCAGGCCGGTTCCCATTTGATCGGGTTTGGTTGAGAAAAACGGATTTACTACCTTATCGATTACGTCTGCGGGAATACCCGTGCCGTAATCATGAAACACGATCCGCACAAACGGGTCATTGTCAATCATTATCTTTTCACATGTGATCTCAAGTATTTTATTTTCATGTGTTCCGGGGTATTTTTGATTCAGGGCAAACCGGGAATTACTGATAACATTTAAGAAAACCTGCTGTATCTGTTGAGGATGTACGGAGATTTTAATAAGACCCGTGGGGATTCCGACCTTCAAATGAATGCCGTCTTTTCTTACCTGGGCTGATGCAAGAGATAATGTCTCCGAAAATATTTCGTGAAGATACATTAAGCACTTTTCTTCTTTTCTGATCCGGGCAAAGGAGAGAAGGCTTTTTACAATGGCGGCAATACGGTCACCGTCCTTGACAATCCTGCGGGCAATATCATCATCCCTGTTTTCTCCTGCGGATTCATCAATCAATATCTGCGCATAGTTGATAATATTATTAACAGGGTTGTTGATCTCGTGGGCCACACCGGCTGCCAGTTCCCCGAGTGAGGCCAGGTGCCTGGTGCGTGTGGCCCCTGCCTGTAAGTTTACCTTTTCCGTAATGTTCCTGGCTAACTCTATAACGCTTTTAACCCTGCCGGCCTCATCCTTGATAGGAAACGCCCTTATATCCCATATCTTGTCTTTTGATGTTGAGACCTCAGCGGTCTCCTCTTTCCCGGATGCAAAGCTCCTTAATGTCGGACAGTTTTCACATGGAGAGAAAATATTACAGCACATACTGTAACAGTATTGCCCTTTAAGTTCGAAATCGCTGTTTCGAATTACTGAAGCAGCGGCATTATTCGCCCACATAATTTTCAGATCAGGGGACAGGAGAATTAAATTGTCGGGGATCCCGTTGAGCAACGTATCAAATTCCTGCGAAAGGTTCCGGTATTTCTTTTCACTCTTTTGCAGGGCTTCAACAGCCGTCTTACGCTCGGCAATTCCGTCTTTTAACTTCTCATTGGCGATTATCAGTTCGGAAGTGCGCTCTTCCACCCTTAACTCGAGTTCATCCCTGGATAATTTAATTGCCTTTTCCGCCCGCTTGCGCTCGGAAACATCTCTTGAAATATGAATTAATCCTATCAACTGATTATTACTGTCAAAACGGGGCATGGATCTTATTTCAATAAACATTTTCAAGTGCGGTTCAAATATTTCAAAGTTTGCGGGCTTCCCGGTTTTGAGGCTATTGCAGCTTGGACATCCGTCAGGGGGACATCCTGCCCCGTGGTAATATTTAAAGCATTGAAGGTCGATATTCCCGGCGCCCGGGGGCAGCTTGAGTATTTCGCGGGCCGCCCTGTTGGCATAAATTATATTGAAATCCTTGTCATGGACGGTAATCATATCCGTGATTGAATGGAAAATGTCCTCCCAATCCTGCTTTGACTGAAAAAGCAGCTCTTCAATTTTTTTGCGTTCGCTTATTTCATGGAATGTAAATTGCACCGCCGTTTTATTTTTGAAGGTAAAATGAGTCGCCGCTATCTCGATATCAATATTCGCGTTGTCCATGCGATTGATTTTCAGATCAAAGGGGCTGACTGCTTCTTTCACTTCCCTGACCCGCTGAAATTGCCGTTTGACGATTTCCTTGTAATCCGGATGTATGAGATCAAACACGGACTTTCCAATGACCTGTTCAGGGCCGGCTGCACCCAAAAGCCTTGCGCCGGCGCTATTCATAAATACGATTTTATCATCGCATTCAGCGCCGATCGCAAAAGGGGAAACTTCGACAAGCTGACGGAATTGCTCGCAGCTTTCATATAAAGATTCTTTCAGTTCAGATTTAACCGCCATAAATATTTTGAAGATAGTTGTCAGGAGTTCTTAACAGAGAATTGTTTTATTTTACCTTAAATAATTTTTTTACACAATTTGCAGTTGATAGAATGCAAGGTTTTTGATATGATTTGAGTGTTGCTGCACATCCATTAATTTTGCCGCTTATTTTAATAATTTTAATGCCGGGGAGGTAATATGTATGGAGAAGATCAGAATTGCTATCGCGGGACTCGGTAACTGCGCCGGTTCATTACTCCAGGGTATTGAATATTATAAGGGAAAAGAGAGTCCGGGTGCGGTAGGGTTAATGCACTGGGATATCGGGGGGTTCAGTCCGTGTGACATTGAGGTCGCGGCTGCCTTTGACATTGATAAGAGAAAAGTCGGCAAGGATGTTAACGAGGCCGTATTTGCCCTCCCGAACTGTACGACGGTATTTTGCAATAATCTGCCCCCGGCTGATGTTAAGGTAAAAATGGGCAGGGTACTTGATGGGTTTCCCGGTCACATGAAGGATTATGAGGATAGATATACATTTGTTTTAAGTGATGAAAAGGAGGCCGCAAAAGAAGAGATAGTCGATACATTGATAAAATCAGGTGCTGAAATGCTTCTGAATTATCTTCCCGTGGGTTCGGAAAAGGCAGCGAGATTCTATGCTGAATGTGCCCTTGAAGCCGGCACGGGATTCATAAACAACATGCCGGTTTTTATTGCAAGTGATCCTGAATGGGCCGGGAGGTTCAAGCGGAAGAACCTGCCTGTAATCGGAGACGACATAAAGGCGCAGCTCGGCGCCACGATTCTCCACAGGACCCTGGCCGATTTGTTCAAGAAAAGAGGGGTAAAGATAAAAAGGACCTACCAGTTAAATACAGGCGGCAATACGGATTTTCTCAATATGCTGAACAGAAGCAGGCTTGCATCCAAAAAGGAATCTAAAACAGAAGCTGTGCAATCAGCCCTTCATACAAGACTTGATCCTGAAAATATCCACATTGGACCAAGCGATTACGTGCCCTGGCAGAAGGATAACAAGATCGCTTTCATACGCATAGAGGGGGAGCTATTCGGCAGCGCGCCGATGAACCTGGAATTGCGGTTGTCCGTAGAAGACTCTCCAAACTCCGCGGGCGTGGCTATCGATGCAATCAGGTGCTGCAAGCTGGCGCTTGATAAAGGCAGAGGCGGCGTCCTCTATTCTCCCTCCGCCTATTTTATGAAACACCCCCCAAAGCAGTTCAGTGATGATGTAGCATACAAAATGACCGAAGAATTTATCGCAGGCCAGGACATAGAGGGTGAACATATGTTCAGCCGCCGTGAAGATAAAATAAGCCGCAGGACACCTATGGAATTTATCGCCAAGACTTGAGGCATACGTTAATTATTGCTAACTCGTTGAAAAACCGTGAACCGTAAACTGATAACTGTGAACGGTTACCAAAAATTTAATTCTGAGGAGGAACTATGGCGGATGTATCGGCAAAACTGAAGGACGCTGTCAGTATCAGTGACGGCAAGGCACAGGTTAAAGATGCGGATTCAGTCAGGGGTCTGATGGATGATCTCATTTATGAAGCGGTTTTTAATCCTGATGAGGAAAAGAGAAAAGGGCTTCAAAGACTTGTCATTGAGATAGCCAAACAAATGGGAGCCGTGCCCGCATCCATTCAATCACTTTATGAGGAGATGGGGAGGAATTATCCGGGCTTTACCGTGCCGGCGATTAATATAAGGGGACTGACTTATGATACGGCAAGAGTCATATTTAAAAAGGCAAAAGAAAAAAAGATCGGGGCTTTCATATTTGAAATAGCGCGTTCCGAGATCGGCTATACAAAACAGAGGCCGGTTGAATACTCCGCTGCCGTGCTTGCAGCGGCGGTAAAGGAAGGTTTTATTGGCCCGGTGTTTATCCAGGGAGACCATTTCCAGCTTATAAGGAGATATTATATGGAGGACCCGAAACCGGAGACTGAATATGTAAAGGGACTTATTAAAGAGGCTATTGATGCGGAATTCTATAATATTGACCTTGATACATCCACGCTTGTTGATCTTGACAAGGAAGACCTGAAAGAGGAACAGAGGCCGAACTTTGAAGCAGCGGCAGAGCTTGCGGCATTCATCAGAAGCATAGAGCCGGAAGGCATCACTGTATCAATAGGCGGGGAGATAGGCGAGATAGGAGGCAAAAACAGCACTCCCGAAGAACTGAGGGCATATCTCGACGGTTTCAATGAAGCCTTCAAATCAGGCAAAGGCGTGAGCAAGCTGAGTGTCCAGACAGGCACTTCCCATGGGGGAGTTGTCCTTCCGGACGGGTCACTTGCCCAGATAAAGATTGACTTTGAAACTCTCAGGGAAATGTCCGCTGTAGCAAGAAATGAATACGGCCTGTCCGGCGCTGTTCAGCACGGGGCATCAACCCTGCCGGATGAGGCATTCCACAAATTCCCGGAAACCACGACTTCCGAAGTCCACCTTGCAACAGGATTTCAAAACATAATGTACGACAGTCCCGCGCTTCCTGCAGCATTCAGGGAAGAGATATATAAATATCTTCACGAGAACTTCTCAAAAGAGAAAAAAGAGGGGCAGACAGACGACCAGTTCATATACAAAACCCGCAAAAAAGGCCTTGGCGCCTTAAAACAGAAGTGGTGGGACCTCCCTGCTGAAGTGAAAGGCCCGATAATGAAAGAGCTTTCAGACAAGTTTGAGCTTCTTTTCAATGAACTCAAGGTCAATGGCTCAAAGGAGCTTGTCGACAAGACAGTGAAGCCGGCGCTTGTTGAGAAAAAAACGCCGGATAATATACTTGATTAACATCCATCCCCTCCTTTAAGCAAAGTCGCTGAGACCTGTTTCATGGGGGGTAACTATTCGGGTAGGCACAAAGTGAAAAAAATGATGAAAACCTTTTCTTGTATTTCTGTAAACCTTTGTGCCTGTGTGCCTTTGCCACTTAGCGCCTGAGTAGTTACAAAATATGAAAATTAATAATCACTAAAACAGGAGGTGTTAAAATGGGAAGTTGCGGCAGTTGTGGAGACGGGGGAGCGGGTCCGTTCTCTGAAGGAAAGGAACTCGTAGAGTTTGTTTATAATGCGCACGGAGGGGAAATAAAAAACCAGACTATCCCCCACGGCGGCCTGGAGACAAAATGCAAGGGGTGCGGTGAGACATTTGAGCTGAAGACATTTGTCGGTAAATGTCCAAATTGCGGCGGTGTGCATGCAGTATCGCCCCCGCGCTGTGAAGACCCTGCCAATATTCAATTTGCCGGCGTCGGCTATAAGCTTCCTGAAGACAGGTAGTTGTTTTGCAACTACTCAGGTTCAAAGTGGCACAGGCAAAAGTTTAAAAGAAATATAAGGCGAATTTCCATCCTTTCACTTTGTCCCTTTGATACTCTGTGCCTTTGTGCCTGTAGTTACATATTTCATATATTTCTCAATTTCATGTTCAAAATTATCACTGAGAATGCCGTTTCCCGTATTGAGCCTGATTTCATCCAATGACCATGGCCGCACCTCGTCAATCTCATCTTCCTGGAAATTTATTTCCCCGTCATAGGCGCAGTAATAAGTGTATACGAGTTCAGTTTCATACTGGTTTGAATGAATGTAAGTGTACAGGAACTCAGGGTCACATGCGGCAATGCCGAGTTCTTCTTCCATTTCCCGTTTTACGGCTTTGCCGGGCGTTTCACCTGAATTGACATGTCCACCAACGGATGTATCCCATTTCCCGGCAGCCACATCCTTGTTCATTGAACGTTTCTGAAGAAAAAGTTCTCCCTTGTCATTAAAAACAAGGACATGCACGACCCTGTGGATTAATGAAGGGTTGCCGTGTATTTCCGAACGCGGGAGGACGCTGATTACTTCACCTGTTTCATTGACGACTTCCAGGAGTTCTTCCTGCATATTTCCTCCTTTTCCTTGAAAATATTATATACGAATTGATATAGTCTTTCCATGAAAATGTATAAGATTGCGCTCACTATAGCAGGCTCCGACCCTACAGGGGGCGCAGGCCTGCAGGCGGACTTGAGAACTTTTCAGCGCATGGGTGTTTACGGCCTCAGCATTCCTTGTGTTTTAACTGCACAAAACACAGGGGGAGTTTCAAATATCCTGGACCTGCCGGTTGATTTTTTTTCAGATCAGGCAGGTGCGCTTTTGAAGGATATCCGGCCGGATGCCCTGAAAACAGGGATGCTTCACTCCCCTGACATTGTAGAGATAATTGCCGGAAAGATCAAAGAACTTTCTCTTGAGAATCTCGTAGTGGATCCGATAATAGCTTCATCCACAGGGGTGGCGCTTGTAAAAGAAGGCGTTTCAGGGGCAGTAAAGAAATTTTTATTCCCATTATCAAAAGTTATTACACCTAATATAAATGAGGCATCGGTTTTAACGGGCATGGATATCCGGGGTGAAACAGAGATGAAAGACGCTGCGGTAAAGCTCAGGGATTACGGCGCTGAAACAGTGATAGTCACAGGTGGGCATTTGCAGGGGAAAGCCGTGGACCTGCTTTTTGACGGAGAGGAGTTTTTAACCCTTGAGAATGAAAGGCTTGAAGGAGAATTTCATGGCACAGGATGCGTCTTTTCAGCGACTGTTACAGCTTGCCTGGCACTCGGTTACAGTATAAAAGAATCTTTTGTCAAGGCAAATGATTTTACCAGCAATGCAATGAAGACTGCGTTTTTTGCGGGCAAAGGGATGAAGATTCTGAATATATAGAGTCTGCGCATAAACTCCAATATAACCACGAAGGGCACGAAGAAAAACATTATAAAATAAGGAGACAAACAGATTCTTCGTGATCTTCGTGTCCTTCGTGGTTGATAATAATTTGTAAAATCCCGGGCTGAACTATTACAAGAATGGTAATAGTTCAGCAGTCCGGATTGATTGGATAACTCCCCCGGCCCCTCTTAACCTAAGAGGGGAGTTTTGCTCCTCCCCTTAAGTTAAGGGGAGGTTGGGAGGGGTTACGCCCCTTA
>DRDE01000162.1 GCA_011040095.1 Nitrospirota bacterium | reverse complement strand
GAGCAGGCCCAGGAATTGCTCGAACAGACAGACCCTATAGCAAGACTTAAGAAAATCAGTGAAATTTTAAACAGGGAAGTTGAATTGCTGCTGGTGCAGCAGAAGATACAGTCTGACGTCAAGGGTGAAATAGATAAGACCCAGCGGGAATATTTTCTCAGGGAACAGTTAAAAGCAATCCAGAAAGAGCTTGGGGAAATAGATGAAAAGACAGAAGAGATACTTGATCTTCGCAAAAAAACAAGAGACGCAAAGATGCCTGAAAAGGTAGAGAAAGAAGCCTTAAAACAGGTCAACCGTCTTGAAAAAATGCATCAGGACAGCGCTGAGGCCGGCACTATCAGGACATATATTGACTGGCTTGTTGAAATTCCATGGTCAATAAGCACTAAAGACAATCTCGACATAAAAAGGGCCCAGAAGGTTCTTGATGAAGACCACTATGATCTTGAGAAGGTTAAAGAACGCATCCTCGAATATCTTGGCGTAAGAAAGCTCAAGGACAAGATGAAAGGCCCGATCCTCTGCTTTGTAGGGCCTCCCGGGGTCGGCAAGACATCCCTTGGAAAGTCCATTGCAAGATCGCTTGGAAGGGAATTCTACAGAATGTCCCTTGGAGGGATGAGAGACGAGGCGGAAATAAGAGGGCACAGGAGAACGTATGTAGGAGCAATGCCCGGCAGGATTATCCAGGGGATTAAAACAGCCGGTAAAAACAATCCGGTATTTATGCTTGATGAAGTCGACAAGATAGGCATGGACTTCAGGGGCGATCCCGCATCTGCATTACTGGAAGTGTTGGATCCGGAGCAGAATTTTTCTTTTGCGGACCATTACCTCGGAGTCCCTTTTGACTTAAGCAATGTAATGTTCATAACAACGGCAAATCTCATGGACCCTATCCCCTCTCCTTTAAGGGACAGAATGGAGGTGCTGAGCTTATCCGGGTATACGGCAGAGGAGAAAATAGGAATAGCAAGAAATTATCTTATTCCCAAGCAACTGAATGAACACGGAATTACCGATAAAAACATAAAGCTTAACGACAGCGCGCTTTTGCAGGTTATTACGCATTATACACGCGAAGCCGGGGTAAGAAATCTTGAGCGTGAGATAGCTCACCTCTGCCGGAAGGTAGCCAGAAAGATTGCCGAGGGGAAAGACAAGAGATACGTCATTTCATCCGGAAATCTCTCAAAATACCTTGGTGTCCCGAAGTTCCTCCCTGAGGAAGAAATAAAAAAAGACGAGATAGGTGTTGCGACCGGACTTGCATGGACAGAAGCCGGGGGAGACATTATTTACATTGAGGCAACTATAATGAAGGGCAAAGGCAGCCTGACTCTTACAGGACAGCTTGGCGATGTAATGAAAGAGTCAGCCCATGCAGCCTTAAGCTACATACGTTCCAACGCAAAAAAACTTGGCATAAGCAACACCCTGTTTTCAGGCAATGATATCCATATACATGTCCCTGCCGGAGCCATTCCCAAAGACGGGCCGTCAGCCGGCATTACCATGGCAACCTCCATTGCTTCCGTATTTACAGGCAGGGCCGTTTACAAGAGCATTGCCATGACCGGTGAAGTAACCCTGCGCGGAAGTGTGCTGCCGATCGGAGGATTAAAAGAAAAAGCGCTTGCAGCAAAGAGGATGGGCATTAATAAGGTTATTATACCCAAGAGGAATGAGAAGGACCTTGAAGAGATACCCAAGTATATTAAAAAAGATATGCAATTCATACCTGTTGAAACTATAGACGAAGTCCTGAAAAACGCCCTGAAGAAGAAAAAGGTTAAAAGGAGAAAGAGCCGTTAGGTTGATTTGAGTGATTGCTGCAATTAAAAACCCGTCATATATCAGGTCCTCATTAAAGCCGAAGTTCAAAACAGAGTTCGAGGATTCTGCGGTTAGAGTGAAAGCTCTTAAATGCTGTTTATTATTCGAATAACCAAATAACGAAACTTCATCCCGCTTCAATCCTTGACCCCTGAATCCTTTACAATGCAACTATCAAAAATCGGTGAATTCGGTCTTATAAAACTCCTGCAGACAAAATGTGCAGCTTGTTCAAACGATGTTCTTGCAGGTATCGGGGATGATGCTGCTGTCGTAAAAGTCATTGGCAATAAATTCCTTATTACTTCCGACATGATGCTTGAAGGGGTTCACTTTGACCTTTCATTCACGACATTTTACCAGTTGGGATATAAATTCATGGCAATTAATATAAGCGATATACTGGCAATGGGCGGCAATCCAAAACATTTTCTCATTAGCCTCGGCATTCCTGAGACTTATAAGTTGAGTGATATTGAAGAACTTTACTCGGGAATAAAGAAAATTGCCGATGAATTCGGGGTGTCGGTTGTAGGCGGGGACACATGCGCATCAAAACATGATCTTACGTTGAGCGGAACTCTTACCGGAAGCGCTAAAAGGATCATAACACGTTCGGGCGCAAGAGAGGGAGACGGTATCTTTGTTACGGATACGCTGGGAGACTCAGCCATGGGATGGCATCTTCTCAGGAAAAGGAAGAGAAAAATCCGGAGTTTCTCTCCCCCTTCTCATCGTTTGAAACTCATGAAAAAACATCTGATGCCGCAGCCTGCTCCATTGAAAAGCAGATCAAAGATAACATCAATGATAGACATCAGTGACGGACTTCTTATTGATTTAACTCACATATGTGATCAAAGCAGGGTTGGGGCTATAATTTACAGAGATAAAATACCTGTGTCCGGAGAACTTGAAATAACGGCAAAAAACTTAAAAAAAGACCCGGTCAGGTTTGCATTAAACGGCGGGGAAGATTATGTTTTGCTGTTTACAGGTCCACGAAATTATAAAACAGATGCTTTTAAAATCGGTGAGGTAATCAGGAGAGGGCATTTCATAGTTGATAGTAAAGGCAGGAAAACGACATTTAAACCGGAAGGATATGAACACTTCAAGGAAAAATTAAAAATCAAAGATAAAAAATTAAAATTGATACATTCGTAAAAAGTCGTCATACCCGCGAAAGCGGGTATCCAGGAAACATGTAACTAATTAAAAGGACTGGATTCCCGTTTTCACGGGAATGACAAAAAACCGCTTTTCAGGATTTATTACGAGTTCATCAAAATTAAGGAAGTAAAAAAATTAATAAATAGAAAATATCTTGATTTTTCGTTTTACATTCTGATTTTTTGTTATGGCTTATTTCAGAGATAAATTCAGGAGCATATTCCAGATAAACGACACCCCCCGGAGAATTGCCATGGCCTTTGCTATCGGGGTATTCCTGGGCATATCCCCTTTTCTCGGCATTCACTATATCGGGGCTATCTTTCTTACATGGTTTTTTCGCCTGAACAGGCTGGTTGCCGTTGTCGGCGTAAGCGTCAATAATCCGTGGACTATAGTGCCGATATCCTCTTTCTGCGTCTGGATCGGAGCAAAAATGATCGGCATAAAACAGGTTTTGCCGGAGGTTGACTGGAAAAATATGACCCTTACGCATATCATAGGCAAGCTGACCGATATGGATAATCTTATTGCTCTGGTAAACAAACTGATGCCCCTTATAAAAGCATTTTTTGCCGGTTCTCTTGTTGTTTGTACTTTTAGCGCAATAGCAAGCTATTTTATTATTTATAACCTGGCAACCAGGTACAAACGGGTCCGGAAATGCCCCACAAATTAACGCGCATACATGTCCTTCTTTTTATCCTGACCTTCATGACAACCACGTTCGCCGGCGCTTTGCTCAACGGCGTAATCCCGTGGGAGCAGCCGGAGAAAATCTACCTCGGTCTGCCGTTTTCCCTGACACTGCTGCTTATACTTCTCACTCATGAAATGTCGCATTATATTGCATCCAGGATGCATAATGTATCGGCAACCCTCCCCTACTTCATCCCCGCGCCTTCAATCATAGGAACTTTCGGGGCCATAATAAAGATGAAACCCCCGATACCCGACAGGCGTTCACTTATAGACATCGGGGCATCGGGTCCGATAGGCGGTTTCATTGTTGCCGTTATTGCCTGTATTGCAGGCCTGTATCTGTCCGATGTCAGGCCTGCAGGCGAGCTTCAGGAAGGAATCACATTCGGCAGTTCACTGCTTTTCACTTTTCTCTCACAAATGGTATTGAATATAGATCCTGATAAATATGATGTAATACTCCATCCCGTGGCCTTCGCAGGATGGATCGGATTTCTTGTTACGTCGCTTAATCTGCTTCCTGTCGGACAGCTTGACGGCGGTCATATCATTTATGCCCTGTTCGGAGAAAACCATGCGCGGATTTCAAAAGCGACACTCCCTGTTCTGGTGGTTCTCGGTATTTTCCTCTGGCCTGGATGGCTGATATGGGCGGCGCTTATGCTTGTGCTCGGTTACAGGCACCCGCCTGTTGTTTACCCTCATATTCAATTAGACAGGAAGAGAAAGATTATCGGCTGGATATCACTTGCCATCTTTATCCTGACCTTCACGCCAATGCCTGTCCAGGGGATGTAAGATAAATATTGCCGGTATCTCTGTTGATACTGAAAAATAGGTTGTCAACGGCGCTATGCCTGATTCTATGTTAGCTCTCAGGGTCACATGAGGGTCTTTTGTTGATGTTATTATTCAAACCCATATATCACCTGGTATCATAGTCATGGTTTTACCCCTCCGGATTGTAATAGAGGCTCTCTCTATTTTTACCACTATTCCTTTTTCAGCGCCTATTGTATCTCCTATCAGGATTTCTGCTTCTGTTCCTTCTGCATGCCTGAATCCATGCCCTCTCTGCATCTGCGCTAATCATGGTTACTTGAAGATTGCTTAATTTTTTATCTGGAAAAATATCATCTGCATACCTGACGATTTCACAGTACCCTCTTACACGGCTTTTTACCGTCGTTTCATACCATGTGTCCAATACATAGTGCAGGAAGATATTTGCCGGCATCGGGCTTAGAATACTGCCCTGCGGCGTTCCGGTATCCGGTTTTACCAATATACCATCATCAACATAACCGGCTTTCAGGAATTTCTTTATCAGATTTAACAGTGTCGTATCCTTTATTCTTATTCGGATACTTTCCATGAGCTTTTCATGCGACACATTATCGAAAAATCCCTTTATGTCCGCCTCTACAGTGTGGTTTACAGGCTGAAACATTATCAAGTCATTAAGCTCTTTTAATGCCTGATGACTGTTTCTCTTTGGACAAAATCCATACGAACAGTTTAGAAAATCCTGCTCATATATGCTCTCAAGTATCCACGTGATTCCACGTTCTACTATCTTGTTCTCTAATGCTGATATTCCGAGTGGACGCTTTTCTGTCTCGCTCTTCGGTATATACACCCGCCTCGCTGCTATCGGCTTGTATTTCTTGCGCTTCAGCTTTGAGACTAACAGCGCCAGATTTTCATCCAGATTTCTACCGTACTCTTCCCAGCTTACGTTGTCAATTCCTACTGCCTTATTCCTGTTCAGGCTTTTGTAGCAATCCCGAAGATATTCAACATTCAGTAAATGAGCAAGGCTCGTAAACTGAAAATCAGGGTCTCTTCGGGCATGACCGGTTATGAGAGATAATTTCTGCCATGTTTCTCCTATAAAGGGGCTCCCTGAAGACGGATGGCAGACATATGATAACGGACATCAGCAG
>DRDE01000161.1 GCA_011040095.1 Nitrospirota bacterium | reverse complement strand
GCTTGTTAATTATTACTATAGAAACTAACCAATAACGAACTCGAGGTGCTGATATGGCGGCTTTGGAAAATATCCTGGAAAATATAAAATTAATGCCCGCTGGCAAAAAGATTGCCATACTGGCGGTTATGGCGATAAGTGTAGCGGGTATGCTGCTTTTGTTTTCGTGGATTCAGAAGGCTGATTACCAGGTTTTATATTCTAATCTTTCACAAGAGGATGCGGGGAACATAATCCAGGAATTAAACAGTAAGAGGATTCCTTACCGGGTAGGGCCCGGGGGGGCCGTGCTTGTATCATCGGATAAGGTTTATGACCTGAGGCTTCAGCTTGCGGCAGAGGGACTCCCGCAGGGAGGCGGGGTCGGGTTCGAGATTTTTGACAATACAAGTTTTACCACGAGCGAATTTGTCCAGAAACTTAATTTCAGAAGGGCCCTTGAAGGCGAATTGTCAAGAACTATCAGGGCGCTTTCCGGGGTTCAGCAGAGCAGGGTTCACCTGGTAATGCCTGATAAATCCATTTTCGCATTTCAGGACAGCAAGTCTGAAACGACCGCAGCGGTGTTTATTACACTGCAACGGGGTAAAAAGCTCAGCAGGAGAGAGGTCGAGGGGATAGTGTACCTTGTATCAAGCAGTGTGGAAGACCTGGTTCCAGGGAATATCACTGTTATCAACAACAAAGGAGAGCTTCTTACAAAACCTTCCGATGATTCAATGATAAGCCTCAGCGGTACGCAGATGGAGTACAGCCATAATTTTGAACAGAACATGATGTCCAGAATCGTAAGCATCCTTGAGCCTGTTATCGGGAGAAACAAGGTAAAGGCGAGGGTATCGGCAGAGTTCGACTTTACGAGAAGTGAAAGAACGGAAGAGATATATGATCCTGACGGCGTGGTTGTCAGAAGCGAACAAAAGAGCAGTGAAAAGACAATGTCAGGGCTCACGGGAGGAGGCATACCGGGGGTTGCGTCCAATCTTCCGGGTGGGGCTGCCCAACGGTCGTCATCTTCGCGGGGGCAGTCTCAAAGGCAGGATGAAATGATCAACTATGAGACAAGCAAAACCGTAACCCGCATAGTGGAATCACCTGTCACATTACAGCGGCTGACGGTTGCGATACTGATTGACGGCATACTCAGTTCCCGGCAGGGTTCGGTAGAAAATGCAGAGCAATACATTGCGCGGTCTGAAGAGGATATCAAATATTATGAAGACATAGTCAGAAAGACAATCGGGTTTACCGAGGACAGGGGCGATGAGATCAGCGTAACCGTGATGCCCTTTGAGGCGGTTGAAACAGGGGATGAGCAGGAGGCACAGAAGGATTACATGCCGATTATTCTTACTGTCCTGAAATATCTTGCGCCTTTACTTGTAGCGATGCTCTTTTTTCTCATAGTGATGCGCCCACTGGTCAGGTCGCTTACATCGGCAATACCGGCAAAAACAGCGCACGCTCCAACAGAGGGAGGGGCGGAGATAGGGGAGCCGTTACAGCCAAGGGAGATCCCTATGGAAAAAAAGGTAATCGACTGGGCGGCTAAAAACCCACAGGAGGCGGCAGGATTAGTAAAAGGCTGGCTGGAGGAATAACGGGTGGCAATAAACGGATATGAAAAGGCGGCAATATTTTTAAGCGCCGTAGGAGAGGACGTTGCGGCCCAGATACTGAGAAACCTCGACCCTGATGATATAGGCAAGGTTTCTTCATATATGTCGAAGATCAAAAAATCAGACCCTGAAAGCCGGGAGGATGTTTTTAAGGAAACTCTGGAAAAAGTGACAAGCGGCGATGTCCAGGTCAGTGGTGAGGACTATGTCAAGAATATTCTTACCAAAGGTCTCGGTGGTGAGGACGCTGAAAAGATACTTGAGATGGTCTCCAAAGAGAGTCCCCTGGAATCTTTAAAGTGGGTCAATGCGAAAACTTTATCAAATTTTCTTTCATCCGAACATCCCCAGACTATTGCATTGATCCTCTGCCTCCTTGAACCCGAGCAGGCATCGGAGGTAATCACAGGCCTGCCGGAACAATTAAGAAATGATGTTGCAATGAGGGTGGCATCAACCGACAGGATACCCGACAGCGCACTGGAAGAGATAGAGGCGGTCCTCAAGGTTCAACTGGAAATGGGCAAAGGCAGTGAGGGTAAGTCGTTTAACGGGACAAAGGTGATAGCAGAGATACTGAACCAGTGTGAAAGGGGGGCGGAACAGGAGATACTTGATCAGATAGAAGAGAAAGACGGTGAGATGGCGGAATCAATCAGGGAACTTATGCTTGTATTTGATGACCTTGAAGAGATAGATGACAGAGGCATCCAGCTTATATTAAAAGAGCTGAGTACGGAAGACCTGTCGCTTGCCTTGAAGACCGCATCCGATGCCCTGAAAAATAAAATATTTACCAATATGTCACAGAGGGCGGCCAAGATACTGAAAGAGGACATGGAAGCAAAAGGGCCTGTCAAAGTGTCCGATGTTGAAAATGCCCAGAAAAATATTGTAAAGATTGCAAGAAAGCTCAATGAAGAGGGCTCGATCGTAATTGCGGGAAGAGGCAAGGAGGAGATAATTGTTTGACAACAGGATCATAAAGCAGAGTGACGCAGCCCTTTACAGAATGCCCTCTTTAGAAAAAGAGATGCCCCGGGATCAGGGAATTTTACAGGAAATGGAGAACATCCAGAGGCAGGCATATGAGGAAGGGTTTGCCTCGGGAGAGAAGGCCGGCTTTGCAGAAGGAGAGCAAAAGGCTTCCGTGCTGATAGAGCGGCTGGAAAAAATATTAAGTGAAATAACTGCGTTTAAGGAAAACCTGATCGTGGAAGCGGAGGGCCAGGTTGTTGATCTCGCTTCTGCAATAGCCGGGAAAATAATAATTGAAGAAATTAACACAAAACCGGAGATTATTTTAACAATGGTAAGAGAGGCGTTGAAAAAACTGCAGAGGTTAGGCGCTATTACAATTAAAATCAATCCCGCATTATACGATCTCTTTATGAAGAAGAAATCCGGATTAATCGACATCCATGAGGATATTGTTTTTGATGTCAACTCAAATGTGCCGGTTACAGGACCCCTTGTAATAAGTGAAACAGAAGAGGTAGTGACGGATATCGATTCCCTGCTGAATAATATTGTGGAAGAAATGAAAATGACGGAGAGAACACAGGGGGCAGGGGGCAGGGGGCAGGGGAACAGAACAGAGGCTGAAGAGGATTAATTCAGGCAATAAATTATGGCGACAATCGATCTTGCACCCTATATATCAAGCGTTAAGAATTCAGAGCCACTGAAGGTCTACGGGAGGATCGTGGAGATAACCGGACTTACCATCAAGGCAACCGGGCTTGATGTAAGCATTGGGGAGGCGTGTAAAATTTACTCTGATCACGCCCTTCCCGTAGATGCGGAGGTGGTTGGTTTTAAAGAAGGGAAGGTTGTCCTTATGGCAACCGGAGCTGTTTCAGGAATAAGGCACGGCAGCCGGGTATTGCCGCTCGGGAAGAACATATCCGTAAATGTAAGTGATGATCTCATAGGCAGAGTTATTGATGCCGCAGGCAATCCCATAGACGGGAAAGGCCCTTTATACGGCGCGGATTATCCTCTCTTCGCATTATCACCGAATCCGCTTATGAGGCAGAGGATAAAAGAGCCTATAGATATCGGTATCAGGGCGATAAACGGGTTGCTTACCTGTGGAAAGGGGCAGCGGGTCGGCATTATGGCAGGTTCCGGTGTGGGCAAGAGTGTTCTGCTCGGCATGATTGCAAAATACTCGGAGGCTGCCGTTAATGTTATAGCATTAATCGGGGAGAGAAGCCGCGAGGTAAGAGAGTTTGTTGAACGGAACCTCGGCCCGGAGGGACTCAGGAAATCCGTTATCGTGGTATCAACATCCGAACAGGCGCCGCTGGCAAAAGTCAGGGGGGCGTTTACTGCCACTGCTATTGCCGAGTATTTCAGGAATTGCGGGAAAGACGTCCTGCTCCTGATGGATTCACTTACCCGTGTTGCCATGGCCCAGAGAGAGATAGGGCTTGCGATTGGCGAGCCGCCTACTACAAGAGGATACACGCCTTCGGTTTTTGCCCTCCTGCCCAAACTGCTCGAAAGGGTCGGAACATCCGAGGGTGCGGGCAGCATAACAGGACTTTATACGGTTCTGGTTGAAGGGGATGATATGCTGGAGCCGGTTGCCGATATGTCAAGAGCGATCCTTGACGGGCATATTGTGCTTTCAAGGGATATTGCCATGGAGAACCATTATCCTTCTATTGATATATTGCAATCCGTAAGCAGGGTTATGCCTCATGTGATTGATGAGAGGCATAAGGAGTGCGCCGGAAGGTTTATCGAGGTATTGTCCACTTATAAAAAATTCGAGGACATGATTAATCTCGGGGCTTATAAACAGGGTTCTAATGCAAAAGTCGACTATGCAATAAAGGTAATAGAGAAATTAAAAAACTACCTGAGGCAGGACATGAATGACCTGGTGGATTATGCCGATTCCACCCAGGGACTCTATTCAATATTTGATGAAATGGAAAAGGAAAATGCGTAAAAGAGAAACAATATCAAAGATTCTGAAATTGAAAGATAATAAGAAAAAAGAAGTTGAGCTTGAAGTCAGGAAGGCGGCTGACAGGGTTGATGATGAGAAGTCAAAATTAACGGGCATTGAGAAAGATTATAATGACAGCATGAGGTTCTTTAATGAAAAGAATGCAGAGGGCTTGTTAACCGTAAATAATATAGCTTCATACTATGATTTTTTCACACGGATTAGCGGCAGGATAGATGAGCAGAAAAAAATTCATAACCAGCGAAAAAATGAACTTGACTCCCTGAAAAATACGCTTGTTGATGCGCACAGGGATAAAAGGATGTTTGAAATATTAAGTGATAAGGCCATAAAAAAAGATAACATGGAAAAGGCCCTCTCTGAACAGAAGGAAGCCGACTTTTTTGTGATTGCGAGGAGATCAAGATGATGAGAGCAATGGTTATCGCCGTTTTTCTGTTCATTGCCTTTAATGTTTATGCGGAGGAAGATATTGTCAGCCTTGTGGAACAGCAGAGCATTGAACTGGACAAAAAAGAAGAGATTGTTAAGAAAGAAACGGCAAGGCTCGGGACATTAAAAAAAGAGGTGGAAGAGGACATAGCAAAATATACAAAACTTCTAAAGCAGATCGAGAAGTCTTTGCAGCAGGCGGAAGAAAAAGGGAATAAAAGATTAAAACATGTGGCAAAGGCATATGAGGCAATGCCGCCTGAAGATGCGGCAGCAAGAATCTCCGGTCTTGACACTAAAACCGCTGTTCGAATATTGCTCAAGATGAACAGTAAAAAGGCCGGGCTTGTAATGGGCATGATAGAGACCAAAAAGGCCACCCGGCTGACAAAAGAGATCGCAAAACTCAAAAAGTAGCGTTTTGAACTGTAAAGGCAGGCCCTTAGTTTGCTGCCTGCTCTTTTTTGCGCAGATATTCTTCAAGGTCTTTTTCGAGTTCCGTCAGTTTTTCAGGAAACGACACTTTCTGTGAGGCCTCGTCCATTATAGCGGTATGAGTCAGCCTTTCGGCTTCCTCGCCGGCTCTCACTGCAGCCTTGCCCGTAAGCACGTTCACAGAGCCGGATATTACTTCTTCAAGCGCTACAGTCGTAACTTTTCCCGAATTAGTGGTTATCACGGGCATCTCACCGTAAAATAAATCCTTTGCCCTTTTTGTAACAGCTATTACGAGCCTGAACCGACTGTCGATTTTTTTCATGTCGAATTCTACCGGTAAGGATATTACATCCGTATTATTTTTTCTCATGATTATTGTTTGGGCTTATGCATTGTTTTAAAACGGATATTTTAATTTATATTTTACCTTTGCTTTCTTCTGTGTCGGAAAATCTTTGGCGCAATCCCTGATGAGATTGATAGTTTCATATGGAATGTTTTTCGAATCGGCATCAGAGTGTTTATAATATAAGTGTCTCAGAAGTGATTCCGCGTCACCGAAAATGTCCGTGCAAACAGAACAGCAGAAGAGATCGATTTCCATTTTGCCGTTAATGTATGTTTGAATCAACTCTTTATCCCTGGAAATCTGGAATGAAATCCTTGCTGTCGGATCTATCGAGCCTGTGTGGTTTTCTATATGGTTGATTATGGCGGAGGTCGGTGATGAACTGTTGTTGTCAACTGCAAAGCGGCAGTGAGGGCAGATATAGACGGTTTCCGCATCATCCTCCACTTCATGCATCTCGACCTTTATTGTTTTACTTGAGAGCCTGTCCGGGTGGTCTTTTTTGATATGATCTAATAAAGAAGCGGATTCAATGAAATATTCATCACAGAAAGGACAGAAGAGCAATTTTTTAAGCACCGCTGATACAGCCTCATCAACAGTACCGACACAATGTACGCTATCCAGTAGTTTAGTAAACAAATTTATTTTTTCCTGCATTCCATTTGATAGCATAACATTAAATGGTAAATAAAATCGATGTCAGTCTGTTGGCCGGGGGTGTACACGACAAATTTATGGGTAAATTCACTTTGCAGGAACAGAAAAGACTTGAAAGCTTCCCCCCTTTGGAAAACTTATCCTTACCCACATTTTTCACTGGATACAGGGGGCGGCCGTAATAAATGTGGCGCTAATTTGGAAATGGTAATTTTCCACATTTCAGTTATGTCATCCAATCTCTGTAATCCAAGCCATAAGGTTTGGGTGCCTGGTTCTCCATCGCTCTTTCTGCCTAAAAAACCTCCAAGGCTTGCCACCATATGTATAGCCTCCCGCGGTTTAGGTGGTTTTTCAGGGGGTATGGGGTCTTGACTCTTATATGCAACAAGCGCTTTCCATTCTGCATCTTCAAAAAAGACCGTGCAGTCTACTTCAGGAGTCTCTCTGCCCAGTTTAGTCAAATGATAAATCCTCCACGCTACTACCATATCAATAGCAAGGCAAGTCTCTATCCGGTCTGCGCTTCCAATCAAGGAGCGGCGTACTATATATTCTCTAATTTATAATGACTGAATCAGTGATGCAGACCATGAAGAATATAAACAAGGTGAAAGATAATTTGCAAAACATAAACTATTGCAACCTAAAAAAGTCACCGCTGGTCTGCATTCATTGCACTCTGTTGTTATGTCTTCTTTTATCTTTATAATCTAAATTGATCAATGCTCGAAGACCTGCCTTATGCCAGATATTAAAATAATTGTCTTTTTATTTCTTCATTTTTTTCTGAGTATTTCATAAACCACTCTTGTAAAATTACCTGATGGCTGCGACGAAAACTCAGGTTTATCGCTCTATCCATACTATGATTGCTCAGAACAATACTTGGCATCCAATTCAAGTAGGTAAGGAGCAACAAACCCTTCGTATATTTTTTTCCTTTTATCTGGTAAATCTTTCCAACCGGTAATTTTGCCACGACATATTTCCGAGCCACACATGCACTGTTTCGGGAAATAATCAACACCATAATTTCTCATAGCATAATCGAAGGTTATTTCTTCACTAACAATAATATCTCTTATGGCTACAAAGTCATGGGCGCCAGTTTCATTTACTCTAATGCCACAATCAGGGTTGCAGGAATGATTAACCTTACTTATTAAGCCAGCGTGAAATACATATTCATTTTCACCTATCTGTGATGCATGAGAGTGATTCTCCTCCAACACTTTATCAATTGTTCCGACCATTACGATTTCACCAGCCTTAAATGATCTCGTCGCAAAAATACCTTCTCCTTTTCTATCAGATACTCTTAACTCAAATCCATCGTCCATATTGAAACTCCTTTTTAAATTTGTTTTCTTAAACAATCAAGGTAGAACTACCAGTTACCTGACAGCCCCCTCGCAGATCCCTGCGTGCGATTTTCCCGCGCAAGGCTCTTCAGTATTGCTCGCTTCGTACAATAGCATCGTTTAATTCCCATATACAATGATTCGGGGGCGGGGAACTTTGAAATGCTTCAGCATTTTGTCGAACCCTGCCCAATTGCAGCTCTTTTGCGGGGCACCCTATAAGGAGTACCAAGCTTCGCTTGGCGCACTAACGTATAGAGTTTTATCCGCAGTGCCGGAGGCATTGAGGATAAAACATGTTGAACGAAGCCGCAGCGTTCACCGTAATAATATAACTCTTCCTATGGGGATTGTAAATATTTTTTTCTTAATCTGTTTCTGATATGAGGGCCAATAAGACGCTGATAGCCAAACACCCGGATAGAAGGCGCCTTGCAAAAAAATTGCAAAGACGATGTAGAAGGACTATTTGAAGAAGAGCATTTAATACTGTCAGGCAAGGCAAACATAGCAGTGAACTATGTATGGGGTTGGAGTAAAGCCATCAGACCTGACACCACGGACAGCCCCGGAATTATCAGATCGGTACGACTCGATTCCGAGAAAATCCAATAATGAAAAAAAACATTGCCGGATCAGCGGTTTTTCTGTTAAAACTAAATCAGGCTTAAAAAGCAATTTCTTATCAGTTATCAGTTAACTCAGAGGATAGGTATATTACGTGTAGTTGGCATCAGTGGAAAGCAGGAAATGAGAAATCGGAGAAAAAGATGAAAATCTGTAAAAGTTGTGGCACAGAATTAGGTTATTCATTTGTCTTAGGGAGCAAGTGCCCAAGTTGCCGAATAAAAATTGTTTATGAAGAAAAACATATACCTTCATTGCTAGAAAATCTTGGTAGTTGGCTAAAAAACGTAGGACTTTTTATTTCAGCACTTATAGTGATTGCGATCATTGGGAGTATGTTGTGGAATTTGATTATGTTTCCGATAAACATTTATAAAAGAAGTAATTACGCTGAGGTGATAGACAGTTATGATAACTTGGCCATAGAAATGGAGAACACTCTTAATCTGGAAAATACAGAACAGGCTATAGCAGAGCTTGAAGCCTATGTGATAAATCATAAAGAGGCATTTGAAAACTTAGCAACGAATCATGAAGCCTTGGAAAATGGACTATTATTCCAGTGGGCCAGCTTTTCTGATGGCAGGCATATTGAAGGAACAGCGGCAAAATACATCATAGATAATAAAGATAAATTCAGAAACAGAGATGTAAAGGATCTATTTCAAAGGATAGGTTATTTCCATAAACAGGAATAGGTTCAAGTTATTAATTTTGATATTTTTAGGAGCTTTGGCCAAAGCTGCCTTTTTTTTCAAGTATCAACGACTGCCTTCAATCAAGGGGAAATCCGGGGACACAATACCAATTTACTATATGAAACACTGCTGCTATTAGCACCTTAGGTTGGATTGAAGAATGCAACCCAACGTCTAACAATTTGCAATTCGTTGGGTTTATTGACCAATAAAGAAGGTCAATGATTGACACGTTGCACTCTATCCAACCTATAAAACTGATGCACAAATAATTTTGAAATTTCCACAAACATTATAAAAGGTAAAAAATGGCAGAAGAATGGGTTGAACAGATGAATAATCAAGTGAATACACTTGAAAAGCTATCGTAAGTTTATTACGATGAGCATAAAAACCAGAGAAAAAACATCCGCAACTGCCTGCCATTGAAGGGTTTAATCCGATTTCATAATGCTCAAAAAGTGTATACAACAATAAAGTTCTTGACAATAAGTCCATAAGAGTGCTAATATAATAGATTATTTTTACTTTGGAAGGATGGTGTATACAACAAGTGGCATCACTACAGCATCGGTTTTCTGGCGGACATAAATACTGGTATATTGTTGAGTCGAGGAGAGTTAACGGCAAACCACGACCAATCCCTTTGCTCTATTTAGGAAAAGCTGATGATATTCTTAAACGTTTTCAGGGAGGTATTTGCAAAAATATCAAATGTAAATCTTTTTCACACGGTGCAGTTGCTGC
>DRDE01000160.1 GCA_011040095.1 Nitrospirota bacterium | reverse complement strand
GTTGGATAAGAAAACTTGATGAAGAGGTCATGACCGGCCAGAATATCTTTGTATATGCCGTGCAGAATGTAAAGGCAGCGAGTATAGGGGATGTTTTGAAAACACTTTACGAAACAACCGATGGTACAAGACCGGGACTGACGACTAAGAGAAAAAACACCTTTGCGAAAAAAGCCAAGAGTCCTCGCAGAACTACCCGTATAACAAAACAAAAGCAAACATCAGGCGCCAGCAGGGTGGAGATTATCACTTTTGAGCCGACAAATTCCCTCGTCATTTTAGCGCAGCCCGGGATATACAGGGAGATCGTAAAAACCATAAAAAAACTCGATACTTACCCGAGATCAGTGCTTATAGAGGTAGTAATAGCCGAGGTAACCCTGAGTGATTCCGACAAGCTCGGGATCCAGTGGTCGGTTCTTCATAATGTAAATCTCGGAAACAAAAACTTTACCGGGCTTGCCGAGAGAGATTTCGGGGATAATAGTTTTCCTCTTTCTGCAGATGCGCCTTCATTAGCTTCAGGACTGGCAGGCGGTTTATCATATATGTTGTACAGACCCGACAAGCTTACCGCTTTGTTTCAGGCAATTGCGAGCAAATCAACAGTGAACATCCTTTCAAGCCCCCGGCTCCTTGTAAGGGACCAGGAAGAGGCCAGCATTGAGGTTGGTGGAGATGTGCCCACAGCCACAAGCACTACTTCGTCTAATTCAACAGACACATTAACACAGAATATTGAATACAAGACGGTCGGTATAAAATTAAAAATAAAACCTACTATAAATGATGAAAAAACGGTTGTCCTTGATATTGAGCAGGAAGTGTCCGATGTAATCGACAAAGGCCGCAGTGTCGGGGGGCAGGATTATCCGGAATTCACTATGCGGAAAGCCAAGACTTCAATTGTTGTGCCGGATAAACAGAGCATAGTTATCGGCGGTATAATAGAGGAATCAAGGGAAAAAAGTTCTCAGGGGATACCCCTGCTGAGTTCAATCCCGCTTTTGGGGCGTCTTTTCAGATATGATAGTGAGGATGTGGTTAAAAAAGAATTGATAATAATGATTACCCCTTATGTAATCGTAAACAAAACCGAAGGAGATGCCCTTACAACGGAATTCCTGGGAAAACTTAAGGAGATAAAAAAATTTCTTGATAAAAGAGAAGCCCCGGCTAATGAATCTCCTTCGGGAGAGAACTAACATCATTCTTCTAAAATGAGCCGTGAAACAGTAAAAATACATAAGTCGGGTCTCTTAAGCAAAATCCTGCTTGACCGGAGACTGATAACCCCCGAGAAACTTGAAATAGCCTTAAAGGAACAATCAGCCTTAGATAAAAGCAATCGCCACCGCTTGGGAGAGGTGCTCGTAACCCTCGGCTTTATATCCGAAGAAAACATTCTCAGCGCCCTGAGTTCTCAGCTCGGGTTGAAATATATTAAATTTTCCGAATTTCCGAAATTAATCCCCGCCGGGGTCTACCCCACGATTAAATTCATGAAAGAATATAAATTTGTTCCGATCGGCATGGAAGACGGGACATTGAAGATTGCAATGTCCGACCCCCTCAATGAATATGTGCTTGATGCCCTGCAAAACTTTACCGACAAAAAGCTGGAGATATACCTCAGTGGTGTAAAAGACATAATGGAGGCCATTGAACAGTATTTCGGCAGCAATCTCCAGATGACGAGCATAATGGAGGGTATGAGAGAGGATGAGGCCGGGATGGATGAGATTGAGCTGCAGGAGGATGTCCATCACCTCAGGGACATGGCCTTTGAGGCGCCGATTGTGAAGCTTGTCAATATGCTTATTACAAAAGCAGTTGAGGGCAGGGCCAGTGATATACATATAGAGCCTTTTGAGAACAGCGTTAAGGTCAGGTACAGGATAGACGGCGCATTAGCCGAGGTGGAATCCCTGCCCAAGCGCATCCAGCCTGCCGTTATCTCACGAATAAAGATAATGTCGAGGCTTAATATTGCTGAAAGAAGGCTTCCCCAGGACGGCAGGATCAAGTTAAGGGTGTCCGGCAGGGACATTGATCTCAGGGTTTCTACAATACCCACTATTTACGGGGAAAGCATTGTTATGAGAATACTGGACAGGGGCACCGAGCTTATTGTTCTGGACCATCTCGGGTTCCCTGATGAAACACTTAAAAGATATGAAAAAATGATTACCACTCCCTATGGCATGTTCCTGGTCACCGGTCCCACAGGCAGCGGCAAGACCACAACGCTTTATGCATCGCTTAACAGGATTAATTCGGATGATAAAAAAATTATTACTGTAGAGGACCCGATTGAATACCAGATTGACGGCATAAACCAGATACAGGTCAAACCACGGATAGGGCTTACATTTGCAAACGGCCTCAGACATATTGTCCGCCAGGACCCGGATGTTATCATGGTCGGGGAGATAAGGGATATTGAGACGGCTGAGATATCTATTCACTCGGCGCTTACAGGGCATCTGGTCTTCAGCACCCTTCATACGAATGACGCTCCGGGCGCTGTGACAAGAATCCTTGACATGGGTATCGAGGGTTTTCTGGTATCGTCATCTCTGATAGGTGTCCTGGCCCAGAGGCTTGTGAGGGTGATTTGCCCGGCATGCAAAGAGCCTTATAAACCGCAGCAGGAGATTATTGATAAAATAGAATTTTTGCCCGACGATTTCTCGCCGTATCACGGCGCAGGGTGTGAAGAATGCAGGGGCACCGGTTATCGCGGCAGGACAGGGATTTTCGAATTAATGGCAGTAGATGGAGAGATAAGGCGTATGATACTCGAAAAGGCGGGTTCGGATGTTATCAGGGAGAAGGCGGTTTCAAAGGGCATGCAGGTATTAAGGGAATGCGGCTGGGAAAAGGTGGCCCAGGGAATAACAACCATTGAAGAAGTGTTGAGAGTTTCCCAGGAGGGTAGTTAATGGAGACTTTTCACTACGAGGCAACGACACGGGATGGAAATATTGTGACAGGCACCATTGAAGTCTCGAATGAGCGTTCGGCTGTCGACCGTATCCAGGACATGGGATATTTCCCTTTGAAAATAGTCAGGACAGTTGAGCGGGAAGGGGCTTTT
>DRDE01000159.1 GCA_011040095.1 Nitrospirota bacterium | reverse complement strand
TCGTCAAAAAAGCTTAACATGACGTTCCTGAAAAAAAAGACCAGGGGTTTTATCTGGATTGACAGAAAAATGGACATGGAAACAGCGCGTGATATTCGCATGCTGCTGGACAAGCTCGGATACGACGCATTAGGTCTTGTGCCGGAGTCTCGGCGTTTTTATCCCAAAGGCCGGACAGCATCGCACATCCTGGGTTTTACGGACATTGACAATAAAGGGATAGCAGGCATTGAACTTATGTACAATAAATATCTGAAAGGCGAAGTGAGAAATGTCTCCATAGGTACGGATGCGCGCGGGAACAGGCTTTCCAGCGATATTAAGGGTGCTGTTTCAGGAAATAATCTCCTGCTTACTATTGATGAGGGCATCCAGTATATCGTGGAGAGAGAACTGTCAAATGCCATGACGGAATGGAAGGCAAAGGCTGCTGTTGCAATAATGATGAATCCCGGGACAGGGGAGATACTGGCAATGGCCAACATGCCGGCCTATAACCCGAATAATGCGGGCGAATCCCGTGATTATGCGAGACGCAACAGGGCGATAACCGATCTTTATGAGCCCGGTTCAACATTGAAAACGGTCCTGGCCGCAGCAGCCCTGGAAGAGGAAGTGGTTGATCTCGATGAAGAATTTGATGTATCAAAGGGGTATATTGTAGTCGGCGGAAAGGCTATTCGTGATGTCCATCCGCATGAGGTCATCACGTTCCAGGAAGTTATTCAAAAATCATCGAATGTCGGAGCAGTGCAGATAGGTCTCAGACTCGGTGAGGAAAAATATTACAGGTATCTGAGAAGCTTTGGTTTCGGTGAAAAGACAGGCATAGATTTCCCCGGAGAGGTGAGGGGCATTCTCAGACAAATAAAAGACTGGTCGGGCACGTCACTGGCGGCTTTGTCAATAGGACAGGAAATAGGAGTGACACCCCTGCAGCTTCTCAGGGCATACGCTGCCATTGCAAATGACGGTGTATTAATGAAGCCGTATATTGTCTCCGATATTATCTCGCCTGGGGGAGATATTGTAAAGAGGGTGGCCCCTGAAAGAGAAAGGCGCGTTGTCTCCGCTGATACTGCTGAAACAGTCAGGGATATACTCAAAATGGTTGTTGAAGAAGGAGGCACCGCAGAGCGGGCTTATGTAAGGGGGAACCTGGTCGCGGGCAAAACAGGCACCGCCCAGATATTCGATCCAGGGACAGGACGTTATTCCAGGAATAAATATGTGAGTTCTTTTGTCGGTTTTGTGCCCGCGGACAATCCCGGGATAGCGCTGATAGTAGTTGTATATGAGCCGGAGGGGTCCGCGTATGGGGGGGTGGTTGCCGCCCCTGTATTTAAAAAAATTATTGAAGATACATTTGCTTATCTTGATATACCGATGGAAAGAGATGAAAACAGGATCATTCTTGTCAGTAAAGCCCGTTAGAGGATATTCTCTGCGGGCAACAACGGCATTGAATAAACGCCGGCTTTCTCTAACGATAAATGACTATTTTAAGGCTTTTGGAAAATCTGAAAGTAAAACATAAGAACGGTGCTCTTGATGCGGAAATAAAAGGTATTGCTTATGATTCGAGGAAAGTTGAAAAGGATTTTCTTTTCGTGGCTGTTAAAGGATTTTCCGTGGACGGCCATGATTATATAGAGGATGCAGTAAGCAGGGGGGCTGCGGCAGTCATTGCAGAACATGCAGTGGAAATAACAGGTGCAGAAAAATCCGCTGTCCAAAACAGGGCAGCGCTTATCGAGGTCCCGGACACCAGGGAAGCAATGGCCCTCATATCGGCTGCTTTTTACAAACATCCTTCCGGGAACTTGTCGCTGATCGGGATAACCGGCACCAACGGAAAGACAACAACAAGCTTTATTACAAAAAATATTATTGACGCAGGGGGTGATAAATGCGGCCTGTTAGGGACAATCCGTTATATAACGGGAGACAGGACAACGGCTGCCTTCAACACGACCCCGGAGTCATTGGACCTGCAGAGCTATTTAAGTGAAATGGTGTACAATAAAATGCAGTATGCTGTTCTGGAGGTTTCTTCACATGCCCTTGCTCTTAAGAGAGTTGAAGGATGTTTTTTTAAGGTAGCTGCTTTTACCAATTTTTCCCAGGACCACCTTGATTTCCACGGCGCAATGGATGAGTATTTCAGGGCCAAGTGTAAACTTTTTTCCTGTCTCGATACCGGGGGAACTGCCGTATTAAACATAGATGACCCAATGATCAGGCCATTGGCAAAAAAACTGGATTGCAATGTCATAACATGCGGAATCGATAAAGGGGCAATGATAAGGGCGGAGAATATATCAGAGCGCAGAACCCGGAACACGGAACACGGAACTGCTGTGCCGTACGGGGTATCTTTTGATGTCCGTACTCCTGTGGGTGGATTTTCGGTAAGCTCAGGGCTTATAGGGCGTTTTAACGTTTATAATATTCTCATGTCTGTGGGCATAGCTTATGCATTGGGTATCGGTGAAGATGTGATACAACAGGGAGTAAGAGACTCAAAGCCTGTTGAAGGGCGTTTTGAAACAATAGATGAAGGCCGGGATTTTCTCTGCATAGTTGATTATGCACATACTGAGGATGCCCTGAAAAAACTCATAGAAGAAGCAAGGTCTGTTTCAAGGGCAAGGGTTATAACTGTCTTCGGCTGCGGCGGTGACAGGGACAGGACAAAAAGACCGCTGATGGGCGCTGCTGCATCCGAATTGAGTGATTTTGTTATTGTTACCTCGGACAACCCGCGCTCGGAAGACCCTTTGTTGATAATGAAAGAGATAGTTCCGGGGATGAAGAAAAACAATTATACACTTGTGCCTGACAGGGAAGAGGCTATTATGGAAGCAGTATCAATGGCCGGAGAAGGAGATATAGTGCTTGTTGCGGGCAAGGGGCATGAGGATTACCAGGAGATTAAAGGAGTGAGGCAGCGCTTCAGTGATAAGGAGATTTTAAGAAAGGCAATAAAAATAATTCGTGGCGATAAATAACATAAATGCTCAAAAGCATGTCATTCCCGCATTCCTTTGAGCGGGAATCCAGTGTTTTCAAAGGCTTCTGGATTCCCGTTTTCACGGGAATGACAAGCATACGGACTTTATACACAGACACTAAATAATATGGCTATTTTGAGAGTAGAAGAAATCATCGAGGCAACAGGCGGAGAGTTGCTGTCGGAAAACTCGAAGACTTTTACAGGGGTCTCCATAGATTCCCGTAGCATTGCAGACGGAGAGGTCTTTTTTGCCGTCAGGGGGGAAAGATTCGACGGGCATGACTTTGTTCAAAGCGCGCTTCTGAAAGGAAGCGGCGCAATTGTGGATACAATGCCTGAGCCCCTGCCCGAAGGCAAGGCCATTATTTGCGTGAAAGACACACTCATGGCCTTGCAGGATACGGCCCGTTTCTTACGGATAAGGCGGGATATCCCTGTGGTGGCTGTTACAGGGAGTAATGGGAAGACAACAACCAAAGAAATGATTTACGGGATTCTTTCAAAGAAATACAGGACACTGAAAAACAGAGGCAACCTTAATAACCATATCGGTTTGCCGTTAAGCCTTATGCAGGTGAGTCCTGATGATGAAGTGATTGTTCTTGAGATGGGTATGAACGCAGCAGGAGAAATAAGAAGACTATGTGAAATAGCTGTTCCAAGCCACGGCGTAATTACAAATATCGGGTCCGCGCATGTCGGTATGCTCGGCGGTCTTGAGGCTGTAAGAGATGCAAAACTTGAAATCCTTGAGGGACCGGGGGTTGCGATTGTGAATGCAGATGACGATTATTTGATGGAGGGCGTTGAAAATATAAAAGATTTTAGCGGGCAAATAATTACGTTTGCAATAAACAATGAGGCCCATGTCACGGCTCGGGATGTCCGGGCTACGGAAAGAGGCAGTGATTTTATATTAGAGGCCGGAGACAGGGGAAGTGTGCGGGTCAGCCTGAATGTTCACGGCCTTTTTAATGTATATAATGCCCTTGCTGCTTCAACTCTGAGTTTATCACTCGGCATGAGCATTGATGAAATTAAAACCGCCATTGAAACTTACAGGGCATTCTCCATGAGATTCGAGGTAATGAAAAGAAACGGGATCACGATAATAAATGACTCCTACAATGCAAATCCCTCTTCATTGGAAGAATCACTGAAAGAGCTGGTCCGGCTTGCCGCCGGGGAAAGAGCGGTGGCCGTACTCGGCGACATGCGTGAGCTGCGTGAATTCTCCGAAGATGCGCACCGGAATACAGGGAAGACAGTATCCGGGATGGGCATAGATGTTTTTATTGCTGTAGGAGATATGATGAGCCTGGCAGCCGCTGAAAGTCTGAAGGCAGGGGGAGATAAGAGAGAGCCGCTGGTATTCAGTTTCAGGGATATTGAGACAGCGAAAAAAAATATTATGAAAATCCTGAAGCAGGGGGACACTGTTTTGATAAAAGGCTCGCGAACAATGGCTATGGAAAGGATTGTCGAGGGTATAACCGATGCTGTATAAACTATTTTATTCTTTAAACGAATATTATTCCCCGTTTAATGTATTCAGATACATAACATTCAGGACAGCGCTTGCAGTTATCACGGCATTGCTGATAACCGTTATACTCGCGCCGTGGGTGATTGAAAAGCTCAGGCAATTCAGTTTTACCCAGCATGTCAGAGATGACGGGCCAAAGACGCATCTTTATAAGAGAGGCACCCCGACAATGG
>DRDE01000158.1 GCA_011040095.1 Nitrospirota bacterium | reverse complement strand
TAAACAACTCCTTTTAATGACAAACCTTATTGAAGCGTATTGGGAAAAAGTGGAATTCAGCATATGGTCGATTCTTTATGATCTTATAAATTCCGGATTCCAACAATTACATGATATTGTTTTGCGAGACGATAAGCCAAAAAGAAAAGTAAAGGCTGAAAATGCTTTGAATTGTCTATTTGATACTCTACGCAGCCGTATTGTCAGCTCTCAGATACATGTCGCTTGAGATAAATTGCCGGATTTGTATGTAATTCTTTTGGGACACGGCACTACTTACTTGTCAAAAACCTTATAGAGTCTGTTTATAAACTGCTGTTTATTATTTTTGTCATCCCGAAGCCCTCCCCCGCAGCCTGTAAGCAGGGGTCTGTAGTCGGGTATCCGGAACTCACCGAAAAGACTGGTTTCCCGCCAAACAGATCGCGGGAATGACGGCTAAATTGTTGAGTTTATAAACAGACTCTATATGCTTTGACAATACTTTTATAATCACCGATAGTATAATACTAATAAAAATGGTTGATTTTTGTCAAAACACATGGGAACCAGGGCTGTATCGCAACCTTGCTTTTAAACTTATCTCTAACGTATAATATTTTTGCATCTGATTTGTGCGATATTAAATTTTGTTCTGAATTGTGCGATTTTTCCCTCTCGAAACGAAACAATTTACGGCTAAATCTTAACCCGGCAACCGGATTTTTACGTAATACTTAAAAAACTTGTATATCTGAGTTTATATGTCTCATAATTCCGATAATCCACTAAGTAATCTGGTAAAAGGCGGATTCTTTGCCATCTTCTTTTCGACCGGCTTTTCTGCATTAATTTTTCAAGTAATCTGGCAGCGGGTTCTCACAATTCATGCAGGTGTTGACTTATATTCCGTAACTACTGTTGTAGCTGCATTTATGGCAGGATTAGGTCTGGGAAGCCTGCTTGGTGGTTATATTGCAGACCGTCTGAGCGTCCGGAACTGTTTTGTACTCTTTATTATCTCAAATGTTGTGATTGGTATATTTGGGATATTCAGTCTATGGCTGTTTTATGACTTTTACAGTGGTCTTGTCCATTATTTGCAGAGTACGGCAAGCTCTTTCCTGTTTCACTTTGTGCTCTTATCTATACCAACCACCTTTATGGGATTATCATTGCCGTTATTATCCCGGGCAATGGTAAGGACAAGTGATGAAATGTCATCATTAGTGGGAGCTTTATATGGAATAAATACATTGGGCGCTGCGCTTGGGGCGGGCTTTGGAACCTGGTATATGTTAGGAACATATGGGTTTGTTGCAAGTGTAAGAATCGCCTCTTTGATTAACATTGTTAGCGGTTTATCGGCCATTATATTGTTGTCCGGATTAAGGTCAGCGGCATTATCAATTCAATCCGGTCCGGAGCCGAAACACAATTCCACTGAAATCAACAACCCGGGGGAGAAATGGATATTAGCGAATAAACCGGGGGCCTGGATCGTGATATATGGACTTACCGGGTTTGCTGCGCTTTCTTTGGAAATTGTCTGGTTCAGATTGTTTGACGTTATAACAAAGTCAACCTCCTATGTGTTTGGACATGTCCTGTTCGTATATTTAATCGGGCTGGGATTAGGCTCCTTGATTTCTTCCCGGATAATCAATCAAATAAAGCGGCCGGATAAGCTTTTTCTCTGGATACAATATTTAATCGGGCTCTTGAGCTTGCTGAGCCCATTGATTTTGATTTCTCTCCCGGAATCATTACAAATTGATCAGCAGATGCTTGGTTCTCTTAGTCTTTACCCATTCAGAGGTCTTGGTCATTTTTTAAAATATTTTCTTTTCTTTAATGCATATGCAGCGCTTATCTTCGGCATTACCACCGTACTTATGGGTATGTGTTTCCCCCTGGTTCAGCGAATAGTTTCACGTCAAATGGAAACATTAGGCAGAAGTTTAAGCAAACTTCTGTTTTCAAATATAATAGGCAGCATCCTTGGAAGTGTTATAACCGGATTTTTTCTTCTGGATTTTTTTGGAACCCCCGCAACGCTAAAAATTATGGGTTCTCTGTTGATAATACCCGGGATCATCGCAGGATATGGATTTAAAAGACATTCCCTCCGTTTTTTCAGTATTGTTTTTATTTCTTTTCTCAGCCTTATAGTTATAATAAGTTATCCAAAAGAAAAAGAATTCTGGAATTTTTTTCTCGGTACGAAAACAGAGGATATTGTTTCCATCCGGGAAGACCGTACCAGCGTAAATGCTTTAGTGAAAGTTCATTTGGAAAGGGAATTCATAAAATTTTATTATGGCATTGACATAGAGGACAAGGATGTCAGGAAAAACCATCCCGGCATAGATGATTTAATAAAAAGTTTCAGTAATTCTTATGAACTGCTTACTAACGGTCATTCATACATAAGCTTTATCCCTGTTCGGGGGAATGCCAGCAAATTAGGTATTGCTCCGGCACTTTACCACCCGGATCCAAAGACAGGACTGGTAATTGGTCTGGGATCAGGAAACACATTATATTCCATGTCCTTAGATAAGAGACTCGAGAATATAAAGTCTGTGGAACTCAGTGGGGGGCAGGCGGAACTGCTTAAAAAAGAAGCCTGGAGGAAAGATTTCTGGCAGGTAAAGAACATGCTTGCTGACCCACGGATTGAAATGATAGTCGGTGACGGGAGGAAGTTTCTTTTACATAGCAAAGAAAAATTTGATTTAATTGAGATGGATCCCTTTCCTCCATATTCTGCTTATATGGGCAACCTCTATTCAATAGAATTTTTTGAGCTTATCAAACAACACTTAAAGCCTGGAGGCATTTTCTGTCAATTCCTGGGGTCGTCGCGGGTTGAGAAGAATATTTTAAAACTATATCCTTACGTTGTGCGATTCAGTGACCTTTTTGTGCTTGCCAGCAATAAACCTATTGAATTAAATAATTCCGTAATATTAGAGCGTTTAAAAAAACTTGATCTAATGAAGGCATACACCCCGGATCACGGACAATCCTTAATAGATTATTTCACGGAAACATTACCGGCAATAATTCAAGCAGGCAAAATTACCGAATATCCGGATGATGACCTTAATCTTGATCTTTTCCCAAGGGATGAATATTTTATCAATAATATAATTGATGCAAATTTTCGAAAACCTATCCGGTAAATATAACTGCATCCCAGGGAATGAGAAAACAAGGCTTTTGCAAGAGCCTCATGTAACAGCAATCACTTAAATTTCTATGGTACATTGCCAAAAATCTATTCAAAAAAAAAGATATATATAATTTTAACCTGTATCGCCTTTTTTACAGGTATTATCCTGATCCTGTATATTCACTCGGGCCGACTTTTACTTGGAAATTTATTCAATTCCATACAGTTATCTTCCGCCTCGTTAACCACAATTCAAGACAGTAATATTCCAGGATTTTACAAGAGATTATCAATGGAAAAAGGCGAATTCAGCATAGTCGAGTATCCTGTGATAGCACAGGACCGTTATAACCCTTTTCCTTATTATCAATCTTTTCACCGGAAGAAAATTCTCAACGGATATTTCCTCAGTCATGCCCTGAAAAAACAATGGAAAACAAGAGACATCCTTGCTTCCGATGTATGGCTTGTCGAGATTATCATGAGCCGCATAGAGAATAACAAATTGAACTTTTCAAGGCTTGTTAACTTGTCCGGTAATTTTATTGATCTATATGATATAAACGCTCTCAGAAGCAGCGGGGCAAAATATATCATACTCCATAAAAATATAGGGGACGAGATTATGTCTGTAAAAGATGACCCACGGGTCTATAAAGATTTCATGAAAGGGACCAACAGCCGGGAAATCCTGCGGCACATCGGCAGATTCAGCTCTCATTTTAATGAATATTTCAGGCGTTATTTCGGGGAACCCGTTTATGAAAATGATCTCCTGATTGTTTTCCGGATTGATGCGTGGAATCCCGGCGACAGTTCAGCCGTAACACCGGCCCGAAATGCGCTTGTAACATTCCAGTTCGACCATCCGTTTATCACGCAATATACAAAAGCAAAACCCCTTTTCGATTCCAAAGGCATTAAGGCCTCTCTCATGGTGAATACTGCTGAAGTAGGCAAATCAGAATATTATATGTCATGGGACCAGTTGAAGGAAATGTATAATGAAGGATGGGAAATAGGCGCCCATACAGTTAACCACCCTGATTTACGAACTCTGGATGAAGCTACTGTTAGGTACGAATTGTCAGGGGGCAAGGCAATCCTCGAGGCGCACGGATTTCAAAACATTAAGAATTTTGCCTATCCTTTTAACTGGTACAATATGGATGTCTTATATGTTATCTCCGATTATTACCGCTCTGCAAGGACAAGTGTTGCACAAACCGGCTTTTTTATTAATCCTGAAAATACACACCCTTATGAGTTGAGCGCCTATGAAGCCAGGCTGAATATTGACAATGTTGCTGATGCTTATAAATATGTGGATAAGGCGCAAAAAGAGGGCAGATGGCTGATTTTCCTGATGCATGAATTTCGTGATAATAAGCGCTCTTACACTTTAAGCAAGGAAATAACGGACATCAAGGCTCTGGAGATGCTTATTAATTATATCCGGGACAGAAACATCCCGATTGTTACAACCGAACAGGCATTGAATTATTACACAGGATTTGAGATGCCCGGAACCAGCGGCGATTCCCGGTGAATTTGTAACGCATTGAGATTGCTTCGCTCCGCTCGCAATGACAGAAAGGATTTTCGCGATGTCATTGCGAGGAGCTTCAGCGACAAAGCAAGCCTGCATCCGTTTTCACCGTGAATCGCTGACCCTTTTTCAGCTTGCTTTACACGAACTTTTTATTTGTGGTAGTATTAAGGTCGCTTGATAATAAAGCATTTTTATTATTCATACTTGCAGGAGAAAATGTATTATGAGAATTGCCATTGGCATGGATATCGGCGGGACAAATACAAAAATTGTCATAGCTGATAAAAAAGGCACGGTATTATGCAGCAAGCAGATGCCCACTCCTTCCGTATCCGCAAAAAATCCGGGGGAAATCGACTCCCTTTTAATTAATAGCCTGAAAGACTTCCTGGCTGATGATTCCACGAAGGCGCTGATTTCCACCCCGTCAAAAACAGCAGAGATTATTGGCATCGGAATCGGCGTTGCAGGTCTTATAGACAGAAAAAACGGGAAGGTGATTGAATCACCCAACATTTCCGCCTTTAACGGACTCCCGATAAAGGAGAAGTTTGAAAAAGAATTTTCCCTGCCTGTGGTACTCGAAAATGACGCAAACACATATGCATACGGCGAAAAGTGGATTGGCGCGGGGAAAGATTTTGATAATTTTGTTCTGCTGACCATAGGAACCGGTTTAGGCGGCGGGTTAATCTATAATGGCGAATTATATGAGGGACCTGTAGAAATAGGACATATGGTTATTGTGCCGAGCGGCCGTTATTGCACCTGCGGCAGCTACGGATGCCTTGAATCTTATGCATCGGGCAGGGCCATTGTGGACAGGGTGGTATCATCTTTGGAAAAAGGAGCGGAAAGCCTGCTGGCAAAATGCTGCGAGGGAAATTTCTATAAAATAACCCCTCAGGTTGTTTATGAAACAGCGCTTGAAGGAGACAGCCTGAGCAGAGAGGTTTTCAGGGAAGTGGGGCAATTCCTCGGTATAGGCGTAGCGAATCTTATAAACATTCTGAACCTTGAGGCCGTAATCATAGGCGGCGGCCTTATCGGCGCATGGGACCTGTTTATCGAAGAGGTGAAAAAAGAGGTATCGAAGCGGGCCTTTAAACCTCTTTCCGCCAATGTAAAAATCATCAAGAGCGCCTTGACAAAAGATGCCGGTTCTGTAGGCGCTGCCGGTCTTCTCTTTAAGAAAATCGACCCGGCCCGCGGGGGTTCCAGGCAATCCGCATCTTAAACTCATGTCTGAAAGCAACATCAGAAACTTTTCCATTATTGCTCATATAGACCACGGCAAATCCACCATTGCCGACCGCATACTCGAATTAACGGGGGCGCTTTCACAAAGAGAGATGACGACCAAGCAGGTTCTGGACTCCATGGACCTGGAACAGGAGCGCGGCATAACCATAAAGGCCCATGCCGTATCTCTCAGGTATACGGCGTCAGACGGAAAAGAATATAAGCTCAACCTTATCGATACCCCGGGACACGTTGATTTTTCTTATGAGGTGTCGCGCAGCCTGGCCTCATGCGAAGGAGCCCTTCTTATAGTTGACGCCTCGCAGGGTGTTGAGGCGCAAACCCTTGCCAATACTTACCTGGCGGTTGAAAATAATCTTGAGATAATTCCGGTAATAAACAAGATCGATCTGCCGGGTGCGGAACCCGGGAGGGTGAAGGCGGATATCGAGGAATCGATCGGCATTGACTGCAGCGATGTGATCTTCACTTCCGCAAAAGAGGGTACGGGAATCAGGGACCTGCTGGAGGCGGTTGTCCGGAAAGTGCCGCCCCCGCAGGGTGACGATAAAAAACCGTTAAAGGCATTGATCTTTGATTCATGGTTTGATAACTATGAGGGTGTTATAGTGCTTGTCCGCCTCTTTGACGGTGAGATAAGAAAGGGCACAAAGATATTGCTTATGGCTGCTGAAAAAACTTATGAAGTCCAGGAAGTCGGTGTATTTACGCCGGGCAGAAAACCCGTTGACAGCCTTAAGGCAGGTGAGGCCGGCTATATAACTGCGAGTATAAGAAATGTGTCCTATACAAAGGTCGGGGATACAATAACCGATGCGGATAATCCCGCTCATGAGGCATGCCCCGGTTACAAAGATATAAAGCCCATGGTGTTTTCCGGTCTTTATCCTACTGAGACAAACCAGTACGAGGACCTTAAAGATGCGCTGGAGAAACTCAGGCTTAACGACTCGTCATTCAGTTATGAGCCTGAGACCTCTACCGCCCTCGGGTTCGGGTTTCGCTGCGGTTTTCTCGGTCTCCTGCACATGGATATAATCAAGGAACGTCTCGAGAGGGAGTTTGGCCTTACCCTTGTAACTACTGCGCCTACGGTTGTTTACAGGATTATAAAGACAAATGGGGACATTGTATTTATCGACAGCCCGGCAAAGCTGCCGGAGAAATATGAAAGTATTGAAGAGCCCTTTGTAAATATCACAGTCTTTGTCCCGTCAAAATATGTCGGCCCTATCCTCGAACTCTGCCAGGAAAGACGCGGCGCCCAGAAAGACTTCACTTATATAGGCAAAGACAGGATAATGGTAACATACGAACTTCCCCTGAATGAGATTTTATGGGATTTTTATGATAAACTAAAGTCTTCGTCAAGCGGTTATGCCTCTATGGATTACGAGTTTCTCGGGTACAGGGAATCAAAACTCATAAAGCTTGATATCCTGCTGAACGGGGAACCGGTCGACGCCCTTTCATTGATTGTTCATAAAGACAGGGCTTATTATAAAGGCAAGCAGGTTGCTGAAAAATTAAGGCAAATTATTCCGAGACAACTCTTTGAAGTCATAATACAGGCATCCATCGGGAGCAAAGTCATTGCAAGGGAAACCGTCAGGGCGCTGAGGAAAAATGTACTTGCAAAATGCTACGGCGGCGATGTAAGCAGAAAAAGGAAGCTTCTTGAAAGACAGAAGGAGGGCAAACGCAGGATGAAGCAGGTCGGCAGGGTTGAAATTCCCCAGGAGGCATTTCTGGCTGTGCTTAAGGTAAAATAGAACCCGGTGTTCATTAATGCTTATTCGTAATAAGTAAGGAGAAAATAGATTGGCTGCAAGGAAAGCGAAACAGACAAGAAAATCAAAATTCAGGGAATACGCCGAGGCTATTGTCATAGCCGTATTTCTGGCCCTCCTGATAAGGGCTTTTGTTGTGCAGGCATTTAAAATACCTTCCGGCTCGATGATACCCACTTTGCTCATAGGCGATCACATACTTGTAAATAAATTCATATATGGAATAAAGATTCCCTTTACAGACAGCAGGTTACTGATCTTCAAACCGCCTAAAAGAGGCGATGTAATAGTTTTTTCTTTTCCGGAAAACAGGAAAATGGAAGAATGCACGAGTGTTGTCAAGAATATCTCAACAAGGCTCGGGAATGCCTGGAGCAGCGGGAACCCTTTTTATTTATTCAAAGACGATTGCAGGGATTTTATAAAAAGGGTTGTCGGTGTGGGCGGCGATAAAATAGAGGTAAAGAACAAAATAGTATACGTTAATGATATCCCGCTCGATGAATCATATATAGTGCATAGTGATCCGAATATTGACGGCGCACCAAGGGATAATTTCGGGCCGTTTATCGTCCCCCGAAGAAGTTTTTTTGTTATGGGAGACAACCGGGACCAGAGCTATGACAGCCGTTTCTGGGGGGTTGTTGATATGGAAGAGTTAAAAGGCAAGGCATTTATAATGTACTGGTCATGGGACAGCCGGGGAGATATCCTGAATAAGGTCAGATGGAACAGGCTGGGGAAGCTGATTCATTAAATTAATTTATGTTCACAGGACTCGTTGAGACATTCGGACTTGTTACATCAGTCAAAAACACAGGGAACGGCATCAGGCTGTCTTTAAAGCCTTTATCCGGATTCGATGTGCAGCAGGGCGACAGCATATCCGTTAACGGAGTCTGTCTCACTGTTACCAAAATCCCCCCTGGCCCCCCTTTAGCAAAGGGGGGAAGGGAAGATATTTCCTTTGACGTATCTCCCGAGACATTGCAAAGCACCAATCTCGGTGAATTAAAAATCAGCGATAAAGTAAACCTTGAAAGGGCATTGAGATTAAGCGATCGTCTGGGTGGACATATTGTTACAGGACATGTTGACGGCGCCGGGACAATCAAAGATAAAAAGAAGGCCGGAGAGTATACATTTTATACATTCGACACTCCGGCGGAAATATTAAAATATATCGTTAAAAAGGGTTCCATTGCAATTGACGGCATAAGCCTTACAGTGGTTGATCTCGACAACAAATCCTTCAGTGTCGCCATTATCCCCCACACCTTTACTGCAACAAATATCAGTGACAAAGGGGTTGGTGACAAAGTTAATATCGAGGCGGATATAATAGGCAAATATGTTGAAAGATTGCTTGGCAAAAAAGAACCGGCTTCAGGCCTGATGGAATTATTGAAAGAGAAAGGTTTTGTAAATGGATAAAAAGCAGGACAAAACAGCTAAAAACAGGGCTAAATGGAAATTTAATACAATAGAAGAGGCAATTGAAGATATAAAAGAAGGAAAGATGGTCATACTCATTGATGATGAAGACCGCGAGAATGAGGGTGACCTTACAATTGCCGCTGAAAAAGTCACTCCAGCGGCAATTAATTTTATGGCCAAATACGGCAGGGGGCTGATTTGCCTGTCCCTGACCCCTGAAAAAGTGGATGCCCTCAAACTGCCGATGATGGCTGATATGAACACATCCCGTTTCGGCACGGCCTTTACGATATCCATCGAGGCAAAACGCGGTGTGACTACAGGGATTTCAGCCGCTGACAGGGCAAAAACAATTAAAACCGCTATTAACCCGAAAGCAAAACCCGAAGACATAGCCAGGCCCGGACATATATTTCCGTTAAAGGCGCAGCCGGGCGGAGTCCTTCAGCGCGCGGGACAAACCGAAGGCTCGGTCGACCTGTCGCGTCTGGCCGGCCTTAACCCGGCAGGGGTTATATGCGAGATAATGAATGATGACGGCACAATGGCAAGGGTCCCCGAGCTTGCAAAATTCGCCCGCAAACACGAGTTGAAAATGGTTACTATCAAAGACCTTATTCAATACAGGATGCAGAACGAATGTCTCGTGAGCAGGCTGGCGACAACAAGCATACCCTCTTCTTTCGGCGGTGAATTCACTGCTATCGTCTTCGGGAATTTAGTCGACGACTCGTTAAACATTGCGCTGGTGAAGGGGGATATTTCAGCGGATGATGAAGTCCTTGTCAGGGTCCATTCCGAATGCCTGACCGGCGATGTGTTCGGCTCAAAGAGGTGTGATTGCGGGTCGCAACTTCATAAGGCCATGACCATGATAAGGAAAGAGGGCAAGGGAGTAATTCTTTACATGAGACAGGAAGGCAGGGGCATAGGGCTCGTCAATAAATTAAAGGCGTACGCGCTTCAGGATGAGGGGATGGATACTGTTGAGGCAAATGTAAAACTCGGGTTCAAGGCGGACCTGAGAGATTACGGCATCGGCGCGCAGATACTTGTCAATCTCGGGGTGCGGAAAATGCGACTGATGACAAATAACCCGAAAAAACTTATCGGCCTTGAAGGATACGGCTTAAGTGTTGTCGGGAGAGTGCCTATTGAAATCAAGCCTCATGAAAAAAATATCAGGTATCTTTCCGTCAAAAAGAAAAAACTCGGGCATATGCTCAAGCATGTATAATTCGGATACAATTTATACCGGGAGGATTTTATGAAAAAATACGAGGGAGACCTTCAGGCAAAAGGACTTAAATTCGCTATTATCATCAGCCGTTTTAATGAATTCATAACCGGCAAACTTCTTGACGGCGCTGTTGACGCCCTTGTAAGACACGGCGCTTCGGAGCAGAACATAGATATAATAAAGGTGCCCGGCTCGTTCGAACTCCCCCTGACGGCAAAAATAATTGCCGGGAAGAAATCGTGCGATGCAGTTATATGTCTGGGAACGGTAATCCGCGGCGCAACTCCTCATTTTGATTATGTTGCCGCAGAAGCGGCAAAAGGGATTGCCACTGCTTCAATGGACACAGGGGTTCCGATTGCATTTGGTGTCTTAACAACAGACACAATTGAGCAGGCAATTGAAAGGGCCGGGACAAAGAGCGGCAATAAAGGCTGGGATGCTGCGCTGGTAGCCATTGAAATGGCGCAGCTATTTAAAAAAATATGAGCACGGTACACAGACAGTACACAGACGGAAAACGCAGCAGGATCAGTAGCCCGGGTTCCGGATTCTGAGTTCCGGGTTTTATCTATGAAACGACGACGATCACGGGAATATGCCCTGCAAATCCTCTTCCAGCTTGAATTAACAGGCTCTAAATTAAACGGAGAGGTCCTCCGCGAGTTCTGGGAGGGTAATGAGGAGGACAGGGAAGTCAGGGAATTTACTTTTGATATCGTCAAAAACACCCTGGAGCATATCAATACAATAGATGAAATAATAAAGAAGGCTGCACAACACTGGTCGATTGAAAGAATGGCGGTTATTGACAGGAATATCCTGAGGGCAGCCACATATGAACTTGTTTACAGAAAAGATATCCCGCAGGCGGTAGTTATCAATGAAGGCATTGAGATTGCCAAAAAATACTCAACAGAGGACTCTGCATCTTTTATAAACGGAATATTAGATAAAATCGCTCATTCGCAAAGAAAAGAAAAGAACAGATAGGCGCAAGGGCAGAAAACAAATGAAATCAGAAATTATTTTAAAAATCTTTCAAATATCCTCAGAGTCGGAATAAAAATTGTATTTACAGGACTTAATCTTAAAACTCCATGCATTCTGGGTTGAACAGGGCTGTATAATCCATCAGCCTTACGATATTGAAGTGGGCGCAGGCACTTTCAACCCCGCAACATTTTTCCGGGTCATTGGCCCGGAGAGCTGGAAAGCCGCATACGTTGAGCCGTCGAGAAGACCTGCAGACGGCAGGTATGGGGAAAACCCGAACAGGCTGCAGCATTACTACCAGTACCAGGTGATATTAAAACCTTCTCCGCCCGATGCCCAGGATATTTATTTAAAAAGCCTTTCAGCCATCAACATTGATCTTCTCAAACACGACATACGGTTTGTTGAGGATGACTGGGAATCTCCGACCCTCGGCGCTTGGGGACTCGGATGGGAAGTCTGGCTTGACGGGATGGAAGTGACGCAATTCACATATTTCCAGCAGGTGGGAGGCATTGAGTTAATGCCTGTCCCGGTTGAGCTTACCTATGGACTTGAGCGGATTGCCATGTATCTCCAGGAAGTGGATAATGTCTTTGACCTTCAGTGGAGTAAAGGCATAACGTACGGTGATATTCATCATGAAACAGAGGTGGAGTTTTCAAGATATAATTTTGATGCGGCTGATACGGACTTACACTTCAGCCTGTTTGGAAAATATGAAGCAGAAGCCTTGCGGCTTATAAAAGAGGGGCTTGTTTTGCCGGCTTATGATTTCTGCCTGAAATGTTCTCACAGCTTTAATATGCTTGATGCCCGCGGGGCCATAAGCGTCACCGAGAGAACGGCATATATTGCAAGGGTAAGGAATCTTTCAAAAAAATGCGCCGGGGGATACCTGAGATTAAGGGAGGAGATGGGTTTTCCGTTATTAAAACCTAAATAGAGTCTGTTTATAAATAGCTGTTTTTTATTTTTGTCATACCCGAAGTTTGTAGTCGGGTATCCAGAACTCACTGAAAAGAATGGATTCCCGCCCAAAGGACCGCGGGAATGACAGCTTAATTGTTGAGTTTATACACAGACTCTAAATAGTTCCAATAAAGCGGATTAAATAATCATGAAACCTTTCCTCTTTGAAATAGGATCAGAAGAAATACCCGCCAGGTTTGTCTCTATCGGCCTGGCATTGCTGAAGGACGCTTTTATTCGGCTTCTTGATAAAACCTCCATAGAATACGGGAACATTTCCGAATACGCCACCCCGAGAAGATTGACAATATATATGGAAGGCATTTCAGAAAGACAGAAAGACAGAACAACGGAATCCCTCGGTCCGCCTAAAAAGGTCGCTTTTGACGATAAAGGGTCCCCGACAAAGGCTGCAACAGGGTTTGCCGCATCCATAGGCATAGAGGTGAAAGACCTGAAAATAAAAAACACGGAACGCGGCGAGTATGTTGCGGCAACCATTGAAGAAAAAGGCAGGGCAACCGGGGATGTTTTTGCAGGGGCGATACCGGAGATCATTTCTTCGCTCCAGCTCCCCAGATCAATGAGATGGGGCAGCGGCTCATTGAGATTTTTCAGGCCCATACAATGGATTCTTGCAATGTTCGGCAGTGAGATTATCCCATTCGATCTGGACGGCATAAAGAGCGGCAGCATTTCATACGGCCACAGGTTTTTATCACCCGCAGCTATTAAAATAGACGACCCCTCTGATTACTTGTCCCTTCTCAGGCAAAGCCATGTGCTTGCCGATCCCGCTGAAAGAAAAAGTGCAATCTCGGAAGGGCTGAAGGAAATTGAAGCTGCAGCCGGTTGCAAGCTGCATGAAGACGCGGAATTGCTGGATATAGTCACAAACCTTGTAGAGTATCCCAGCGTAATCCTGGGGAGTTTTGATGACAAATATATCACCCTGCCCAAAGAACTGCTTATCACTGTTATGAGGACACATCAAAAATATTTTTCGGTTGAGGATAAAGACGGCGGTATGGCGCCATCTTTTATAGTTGTAAGCAACTCGAAACCCGAAAACAACGATATGGTCAGGAAAGGCGCGGAACGTGTTCTCAGGGCAAGGCTTGAAGACGCCCGGTTCTATTATATTGAAGACCGGAAAATACCATTCCGGGATTATACGGAAAAATTAAAAAAAGTAACCTTCCAGGAAAAACTCGGCAGTCTTTACCGGAAAACAGAGAGAATATCATTGCTGTGTTCATTCATTGCAGACAAACTCGGTCTGCGATCTAAAGAAAAACTCTTAAGGGCCGCCATGCTCTGCAAGGCAGACCTCGTGACAGGTGTTGTCGGAGAATTTCCCGAACTGCAGGGTTATATGGGAATGGTTTATGCCTTAAATTCCGGTGAAGACAAGGAGACGGCATCTGCGATTCATGAACATTACCTGCCGAGATTTTCAGGCGATTCACTGCCGTCAGGCGAAACAGGCGCCATTTTATCGCTTGCTGATAAAATTGATAATATCACCTCTTTTTTCTTTCTCGGCCTGATTCCCACAGGCTCTGAAGACCCGTTCGCCCTCAGACGCCAGGCAGCAGGGATAATCAGTATATTACAGAACGGCGATTACCCCCTTTCATTAGATATTCTCATAGATAAATCTCTTGAAAACCTGGCATCCGCCGGGCAGGAGAAAGAGACGGTTTCCGGGAAAATATTACAGTTTTTCAACCAGAGACTTGAAGGAATATTGTTGTCCCGCGGCTTCAGCCACGACATAATTAACGCAGCGCTCTCAACAGGGGAGATGAATATTAATGAAATCATGCGCAGAATCGGCATTCTTTCGGAGTTCAGGAAATATCCTGAATTCCCTGGGCTTCTTCTGGCGGCAAAAAGGGTGCATAATATCCTTGCCAAAACCCGGCCCGGAGATGTAAAAGAAGACCTCCTGATTGAGGCATCCGAAAAAGAACTGTTTATGGCATCAGGAAAGGTGAGAGATAACCTGGAGGACTCGGGTTTCAGGGCTTTGTTTGAGCTTGAAGAGCCGATTAACAATTTTTTTGATAATGTCCTTGTAATGGACAATGATATCCGGATAAAGGAAAACAGGCTTGCCCTGCTTTTTTCCGTAAAAGAAGTTTTTGACTCCATAGGAGATTTCTCAAAAATAATCGAGTAATTTTTATTAAAAATTTAAAGAATGGGCCAAACTGGTTTTTAAATCAAATCTCCCCTTCTGCAACAAATTTATTATCCTTTTATTATCTAATGGCTCGGAGAAGAAATACCCCTGCACATATTCACATTCCAGTGCCTTGAGTTGCATAAGTTGATTTTCGGTTTCAACTCCCTCGGCAATCACATCCATATCCAGGCTGTGTGCCAGGGATGCAATCGCCCTGACAATCTCCAGGTTCTCCCCGTTCTCCCCGACCCTCGCAACAAAAGAGCGATCAATCTTCAACACATCAACAGGGAAGTGGTGCAGGTAACTCAGTGACGAATATCCGGTGCCGAAATCATCAATATACAATTTAATGTCAAGATTTTTTAATTGCTGCAGCAAGGGGGCGACCAACTCGGCATTTTCCATTATCATGCTTTCCGTAATCTCGAGTATTAACCTGTCCGGTTCTATTGAGGTTTCCCGGAGAAGCCGTTTTATCAGTTCAAGAAGATTGGGTAACAACTGTTTGCTGGATATATTCACACTGATAGTCAAAGGAGGTCCTGAAGAAAATTGGCTGTCCCATACTTTCAACTGTCGGCATGCCTCCTGCAATACCCATTCGCCGAGACCGATAATCAACCCTGTTTCTTCAGCAATAGGAATAAATTCCGAGGGTTGGATAAGGCCGCGAACAGGATGCCGCCATCTCACGAGCGCCTCCAGCCCGGTAATCCTGCCGGACCGCATTGATACTATAGGCTGATAGTGGAGCACAAACTCGTTTTGTTTAACCGCCTGGCGCAGGTCCGTTTCCAACTGCAGGCGGGCTACTGCGCTGGCATACATTCCTGCATCAAATATTTCGCATTGGGCGTTTCCGTTAGACTTGGCCTGGTACATTGCAATATCGGCATTGCGTAACATATGCTCCGGCTGATCATAGCCCGTAGTACTGAAGGCTATGCCGATGCTCGCGGAGGTAAATACCTCCTGGCCGCTTAAATTAAAGGACATTGAGAGTTTTTCCTGTATTCTCTCAACAATTGCCAGGGCTTCCCCCCTGCATTTTAAATCTTCAAGAAGAATTGCGAACTCGTCTCCGCCAAAACGGGCCACTGTATCACCCGGACGAAGACTCTCCTGGAGTCTTTGACTAACGGCAATCAGCAATTGATCCCCCGACGAATGGCCAAGGCTGTCATTGAACACCTTAAAGCGGTCCATATCCAGGAAAAGAACCGCAAACATGTATTCACTCTGGCGCTTTTCGCGATTTATCGCATGCTTGAGGCGATCCATAAAAAGCACCCTGTTCGGCAAACCTGTCAGGGAATCATGCAAGGCATCGAACATGAGTTGTTCTTCGGCCTGCTTCCATTCGGTAATATCAGTCATGGCTCCCGCTATCCTGCACCCGGTTGAGCTGTTGCGGATAACCAGTCCCCTGCTGAGCACCCACCGATAGGAGCCGTCTTTATGCAGGATACGATATTCACTTTTGAAATGGGGTATATGCCCGTCAATATGGGAAGATATCTCTTTCTCCAACTGCAAACGGTCATCAGGATGCACCCTGTTCAGCCATTCGCCGGGGCTGCTTGTAATGTCGCCTTCCTCAAAGCCGAGCATGGATTTCCACCTTGCAGAATAATAGATAAGATTGGAATTGATATTCCAGTCCCATAATCCGTCATTTGCGCCGCGCACAGATAAAACATATCTTTCTACACTTTCCCGCAATGTCTTTTCGGAAAGTTTACGGTCGGTAATCTCCCGCGTATATTCTATAACATGGGAAACCGTACCTTGTTCGGTAAATAAAGGATAAGTATAGATTTCAAACCATATCTTCCGGCCGTCTTTTAATATGATACACTTTTCTCCGGCACAGGAATCTTTTGACCTGAAAGACTTTTCCACTATACAATCTTTGCATATTCTGCTTCTGCCGTGCAGAAGCTTATAACATCTCTCCCCTGTAAGTTCCTGAATCGCCATGTTTTTCATATTTGCATAAGCCTCGTTGGCTCTTACTATGTTGTAATTTCTATCGAAAACACAGAAGGGGTCCCCAATACTGTCAAATACCGCGCTGAGAAATTTCCCTGTTTCAATCGCTTTCATTTCCGGTATATCTTTCCTGTTCATAACTCTTTAACCATTAAAATAAAAAAAACCACAGCCAAAAGGGTGGGTTTTAAAATCCATGCCACTTCGGCGGCTCCTCTATCCCGGAAATCAGGACAGGTAGCTTTGTGCCATCCGGTTACCCGGACTTTACCCTTTCGGCAGCAACGTTACGTAATTTTATTTTACACTCATGTCAATTATATTTACAAGCATATTCTATGCCATGTTCAGATTTATTTAAATTCAAGGGGTTAGAATTGAGATGGTTGAATTTGCCACCTTGCTTTCCCGGAGAGGTGAGGCATTTCACGCAGGTCTATTACACAAATTAACGGTAACCAACCGGGTACAAAGCGACAAAGGCAGACAGGCAATTGATGAAGGACGAGTGGTTTCACGAGATGAAGCGGAGAAAAAGGTTAAAGAATGGCTAAAGTCATCTGGACCGAACCAGCCTTAAAAGACCTTCACGATATTATTTTACGTATTGCTGAAGATTCTCCTGTTTACGCTGAGCTGTGACAGGCTTGATTTGAATACCAAATGCTCTATCACCAACTTTTGCCACATAGTCGATGTCTCCTGCGTGATCAAGTTCAGAATCGGATTCTTCAAAAATTATGTCTGGAAAGATTTTGGCTAAGCCGTCATTAACAACGGACTTTTCCCGAAGGAAACCGTCAAATGTCCTATTGATGGTAAGATTGTGAATGTAATCCATACAATCCTGAAGTGTCAATTGGCTGACATTCGCGAATGAGCATCATTACCGCACCAACTTTATTTGGTCTTGATAATTGATAGGTTTGGCAGGCATAGTTCAGGACTTTTTCTTTCTTGCCAAATTCCATTGAATATTTTTGAGTTTTAGCCATTTAATGCCTCTGGAAGTTCAAGAATTTGTCCTTACATTTAAAGTCAGTTAAACCGTCAACGTATGCCAAACCTTCTTTGATTATATGTGCATTTATAAAAGTCTTGTTTTTTAGATAGAGATAGCAAAGAAGATTATTGTGTTCATCATATTTCCGGCTGTCGAACTTCATAAACACTTTTTGCCCCTTTGTCTTTTCAAGTAAGAATTTAATTGCCTGTCCGTTAACAGATTTATTTTCGATTTTCGGCTCTTCCGGGTTTATGGTGGGATTTTTCATTGACGCTATCAAAGGTTCCACCAACTGAAGAAGCTGCTTCCGTATTGGATTTGCTTGTTTTTTCTCCTTAAAAGAACTCTTTTAAAGGGGTTTATTGAGCCTCATATGAATTTCACATAGTTTTTGTACATAAAGTTCTTTCGCTGTCGTCACCAATTATTCTTTCCCGTGCTGATGCCGACGCTGGGTGAACAGAACAAATGCCTGTTGGTTCTCTTGAGCATGGATGTGCAGGGGCCAACTTACTGGAAACATTAAATATTTTCATGACCCTTTACCATAATTGCCTATATGAAGCACAAAAACCCTTTAGGGAATCCCACCACAAATCC
>DRDE01000157.1 GCA_011040095.1 Nitrospirota bacterium | reverse complement strand
TCAAGAAGCGGCAGCCCCCTGCCCACATAATTTTTTGCAATATTGACCACCAGCCTGAGATTCCGGGTAATCAATTCATTTTTTGCCTCAAGCACAAACGCCTGAACCCTGCTGATTTTTTCCCACAGTGATACCAAGGGTTCAATCTTTAAGCCGGCCTCGCTCTCGATTTTCCTGAATGTTATTTGAGTCCGGATGGCGAGTTCTTCCATTGCAGCTAATTTTGCGCTCCGCACCCTCTTTTTGCTCTTTTCATTTTTTATGAGATTTTTCAGAGACTTGAGGGAACCGCCATACCGGTATAGTTCTTCATAAAAATCACTGATTACTTCAACTATCATCTCAAGCCTGTGCAGCGTCAACTCCATGATATGTGCCGCCCGTTCTTCTTCTTCCATTTCCAGTGTTTCTTCATCACTGAGAAAATCTTTTTCAATCCGCTTAGTTAACGGGATAGGCCTGATGATTTCCGATATTATCTCTTTCCCTTCTTCCAGTTTTTTTGCAAGCTCTACTTCTTCATCCTTGGTAAGGATGGATATATCCCCCATTGAATGAAAGTATGCCTGAACAAGGTCTTCTGTTTTTTCATACTCCGGGGTCTCGACTTCTTCCAGCGGGAGAGCTTCTTCGGAATCAACTATACGAATCCCCATATCACTGAGAAGATCCATCAGGTTTTCTATTTCATCAGGAGTAAAAAACTCGGAAGGCAGTGCCTCATTTATCTCATCATAAGTAAGAACTCCCCGCCTTTTACCCACTTCAATTATTTCATCAAATATATCTTTTTCTTTCATTATGGTTTACCTTTCAAATCTTCAACTCATGAGTTTAACATATATTTTTGTCAAATTCCACCTCTTACGGGTGGTTTCCGGCAATTCCCGGTGAAAACGGATGCAAGATTGCTTTGTCGCTGAAGCTCCTCGCAATGACATTGCAAAAATCCTTTCTGTCACTGCGAGCAGAGCGAAGCAATCTCAATGCGTTACAAATTCACCGAGAATTGCCGGGGTAATTTCTTGTCGGATATCAAATTTTATCTAAATTATTAAATGAACATATATATTGGAACATCGAAATAGAATCAGGAAGAGTCATTCCCGTTTTCCTGATAATAAATGCACAACGTTTAATTAAATTATATCACAGAATATATCCTGTACAAATCATTTTATAAATGATTTTACGAGCTTGTCATAAGTCTTTTTTAAATGTTCCGGCATAACCCTTGTTTCGGCGATGATCGGCATGCTGTCGGTGTCTCCGTTCCAGCGTGGAACAACATGTATATGCATGTGTGATTCCATGCCCGCGCCTGCAACCTTGCCGAAATTGAGACCCATATTAAAACCGTCGGGTTTGAGGATTTTCCTTAAAATCTGCACTGATTTATCAACGCTTTTAATTAAATCAAAAAGCGCATCGTCAGACAGGCCGTCAAAAGTAGGGGTATGAAAATAAGGTATAACCATCACATGTCCACTGTTGTAAGGATATTTATTCAGGATGATAAAACAATGTTTGCCCCTGTATAAAACCAGATTCTTTCTGTCTCTTGTTGTGTTATTCCCGGCTTTTGCCTCTTTTGACACATCGCAGAACAGGCAGGTTTGATGTTTGTTTTCATCAAGTATATACTCCATCCTCCAGGGCGCCCACAGTCTTTTCATTTAACCTCCCTTCAATTTCTCAAGCACCTTCTGCATATCATCCCAGGTGAGCCATTTTCCCTTGGGATTTCTTAATAAATATGCCGGATGAAATGTCGGCATCACAGGGATATTCTGAAAATCATGAAAACTTCCTCTTAATTTGCTGATCGGAATCTTTGATCTCAGAAGGGATTGCGCCGCAATCCTGCCCAGGCTGATAATCACTCTCGGGTCAATGATCTCAACCTGCTTTTCAACATAAGGCCGGCATGTTGTTATTTCATCCTGCTCCGGGTCCCTGTTGTAGGGAGGCCTGCATTTTACAATATTGGCAATATAGACTTCCTCTCGTCTGAACCCCATCTTCAATATCATTTTCGCAAGAAGTTTTCCTGCATCACCCACAAAAGGCCTTGCCTGAATATCTTCATCCCGGCCCGGCCCCTCCCCGATAAACATAAGTTCCGTATCAGGATTCCCCTCTCCGAAAACAATATTTTTGCGATTTTCCGAAAGCTTGCATCTATGACAGTCGCCGATATCCTTTCTCAGGTTTTTCAGGGCATCTTTTTTATCCGGGACATAATTGTCTTCATCCCCGGCCCTGTTTTGATTTGCGTAGGCAGTGCCCCGTCCTGTAATTGAAGTTTTTTTTGAAATTAAACCGGGAATATCCTCCCTTTTCAGAGGCAGGTATTCAAAACCCAGTTCACTATAAAACTCAATCGCTTTTCGCAGTTCCTTTATTACCCCGGCCTTATTCTTCATAATTCGTAATTTTTTTTTATTCTCCCCATTTCAGCTTGGTTCTCAATACCCGGAAATAATCCCGGTTGTGCAGGACAAGAAATTTCGTTTTGTAATCGGCCTTCCTGATTTTTATCTTGTCCTTTGCTTTTAAAGGAAATCCCACCTGGCCGTCAAGGGTCAGATACACATTGTCTCCGCTTTTAATGGCGGCCTCCAGGGTAAATGTATCAGGCAGTACAATCGGCCTGCTGGTGAGCGCATGCGGACATATCGGTGTCATTAAAAAAGATTCAAGTGTCGGATACAATATCGGCCCCCCTGCTGAAAGTGAATGGCCGGTAGAACCGGTGGGGCTGGATACAATCAGGCCGTCAACCCTGAATGCAGTTACATACTGGTTGTTGATACGTATGTCGAGTTCAATCATTCTTGAAAGAGCGCTCTTGTTCAATACCACATCATTAAATGCATTGTGACGAATTATTCTCTTCCTCCCGCGATACACGTCGGCCAAGAGCATGATCCTTTCTTCAAAACAGCATTCTTCAGAAAAAATCATCTCTATATTGTTGCGCACTTCATCCCGGCCTAATTCCGTAATAAATCCCAGCCCCCCGAGATTGACTCCCAGTATCGGGACTCCCGAGTCTCCCACGAGCCGGGCAACACTCAGGAGAGTGCCGTCACCGCCGAATACTATGATAACATCGGATACTAAGGGGATATTATTCAGTGGGTAACCGCTAATTTTAAGGATCGATGCCGTATTATTTTCAACAAAGAACTTACACTCTTTCCCTTTTAACAAACGTATAAGTTCCTTAATGGCCTTTACAGCCCCGTGTTCGCCCTTTTTTGCAATTATCCCTATTTTTTTCATAGTAAAAAATTCATTTTGCCCGGCAATCCGTTATAGAGAGTTTATCCGGATGCCTTTTATTTCAATCTCCCTCGAATGCTCTTCTTTATAATTGAGGCTGACCCTGATGCTGTTATCAGGGATTTCACCTTCAGCTCTTTCCGCCCACTCGATCACGGATATGCCCTGTGACCCCATGTATTCCTGCAAACCAAGTTCCGGGACTTCACCGGTAGTTAACCTGTACAGGTCTATATGATAGAAAGGCGGCACGGAATCATACTCTGCAATAATAGTAAAACTCGCGCTGGTTATATCCCGCTCAATGATCCCGAATGCCGAGGCGATTCCCTTTACCATAATTGTTTTCCCGGAACCCAGGTCTCCGTAGAGGCAGACCACATCCCCGCTCTTTAATTTTTCTCCGAGTTTACGGCCGATTTCTCTTGTCTCAGCCTCGCTTCTACTTTGAAGCATCATAAGTCATTGCCCTGACTACATCAGCCTTGCCGACTATACCGGCAACAGTGTCTCCGCTGAGAACAGGAAGCAGGTGGATGTGCTGTTCAGCCATAATTGTGGCAATATCCTCCAGGGATGTTTCTTCTGTAATAGACAGAACCTTTCGTGTGCATATTTCATCAACAATGGTAGCCGCCATTTTTTTTATCTCCTCTTCCGCCTTGCCGGAGCCTATGAGAAAATAGGCGTCAAAAAGCCTGATTATTGTCGGTATGTGCAGGCGCTTGTTCTTTCTTATAAGATCATTTTCCGTAACAATTCCGACAATTTTCTTTTTCTCGTCCACCACCGGAACGCCGCTGATTTTATGCTCCATCAGCAGCCTTGCAAGCTCTTCTACAGTAGCTTCGGGTTTCACGGTAATAACATCTTTTGTCATAATGTCTTTTGCTTTAAGCATTCTTCTTCCCCCCGGAAATATAAATCTTTAGATTTGATTTTTAATCAGGTTCTTAATATGCCAATATATTACCACATTACAATAAATCCACCCTGCCTGCCTGTTGAATTCCCTGAATATCTGTACGAATAAAACTTATCCGGATTACAAAAAGTGCATTCCCCGGAAAGCCGGATGTTTTCCTGCAGAATGCCTGCATCCAATGCCTGGATTTTATTTGCGGATGCAAGATCAAGGAAATGCCTGTTTCCCTGCCGGTGATAATAATCTCCCTTACCTGTCGCTTCCCTGACCTCAGCCACAACACTTTGGCCGACCTCATAGCAGCAATATCCGATACCCGGGCCTATGGCAAGCGATATATCTTCAGGACAACACCTGTACCGGGTCAGCATTGCTTTTATTGCATTTTTCAAAATATGTTTTGCCGTTCCCCTCCATCCGGCATGAACAGCGCCGATGACTTCCTTCTCTTTGTCAAACAAAAGAACAGGCACACAGTCGGCAACCAGGATGCCGATTAATATGTTTTTTTCAGATGTAATGACTGCATCTGCAACCGCCGGTTCGAATTCCTGTTCAAGCGCCTGTATCTTATCGGTATGTCTCTGAACCGGCAAATAAATCCTGTTTTCCGGAATATCAACTTCTTTAGACAGGGCTTCATAAATACGGGTATTGTCATCGGTTAAGGTTTTAGTGGTAAAAAATGCCTTGATACCCGGCGCTGAAATGTTTGACGGCTCTATGATTGCTCTCATTTTCTTCTGAAATTGTAACTGCTCAGGCGCAAAGTGGCAAAGGAGCATAGGCGCAAAGGGTTACAGAAATACAAGAAAAGTTTTTTATCTTTTTTTCACTTTGTGCCTTTGCCACTTTGCGCCTACCCGAATAGTTACCTGAAATTTAACATATTTCAGAACTATTCAGCCACTGCGGCACATTGCATCCCCTTACACTTTGTCGGATTTCCTTACATTATGGCATTGGAAGTTTCTACTCTATTGAAGAATGCAATATCTCTTTCAACTATCGGAATCTTAAAGATATTTCCACTCCCACCCCCCCCCGTTTCCTCCTGGATATGCTCCATAGAGAACCTGTTTTGATGTCGAATAATCTTACACTTTATGCCGGATCACAAAGAGGGCTAATTTAAATTTTATAATAAAATCAATAAGTTACTGAATTGGCCTGGAAATTGCTATATATTACTATTATTAATAAATAGGGGGTAATAAGCTATGAAGAAAAAGATGAAAATAGCATGGATTTTTCTGTGTATGATGGTATTGATATGCAGTGCATTCACTGTTGCTGAGGCAACAACAGTGGATTTTAAGATTGGGGCTGGAAATTATGTTGATTTTAACCCTGCTGAGCTGAGTATCTCCCGTAATATGTATGCTCCGCCGGCCGGAATTTTTCCATTGAGTGAGGGTGTTCCTTGGGAATTTAATTATGCCGAGATTGATAGTATTACGATTGTTGAGACACTTACCAGTTATGATATCACTGCATACCTGGAATTTATCCTGCCTTCTTATGTCGGCGTAGTGGGCAACAGTGGAACTGTCACTACTGTTAAAATAAAAGGGAACTGTAAAAAAGACGCCGATGCTTTTTTAATTGATTTCGATCCTGTAGATGTGTCTTTTGGTAATGGCGGGTTGTTTACTGTGGAAATAAGTGATGTAGATGCCTTAGCGAGCAGCACATGTTGTTGTTGTTATACACCTACTGACAAAACTATTACAGCAACTGTAACCCTTAAAGCTGTCCCCGAACCCGGCACTTTACTTTTACTTGGTTCAGGCTTAGTTGGAATTGCCTTTTATGCAAGGCGCAGAAAAGTTTAACAAATATTTTGAGGCTCTTGCAAAAGTCCCTGTAAAATAACTTGGCCGTCATACCCGTGAAAACGGGTATCCAGAAGTCTTTGTTTTTTAAAGAAACTGGATTCCCGATTACTACCTCGGGAATGACAAAACAAGACTTTTGCAAGAGTCTCATTTTATATAACAATTGCAAAACAGCTATCTGAATTTTCAGATAGCTCTTTTTTTACATAACTTCAAAAAGCAAAAACAGACCTCAAATAATAACCTTTACATCTTTCTGCATAAAAGCGGGGGTTAAACATATAAGCCTGTCTTTGAGCACGGTTATTTCCTTGTTTTTCTGTAATTTGTCGATTACCCTTGTGACTGTTTCACGGGTCAGGCCTGTCATGTCCGATATATCCTGATGGGTGAGTTTAATGTTTAATACTACTCCCTCCCGTGTTTTTTCGCCGTATTCGTCGGACAGCATCAGGAATAACATTTTTGTTCGTTGTGCCGCATTGTTGAAGTTCAGCAATTGTATCGTATCCCAGCATTTGCGAAGCCTGGAACATAATATTTCCAGCAGATTTCTGGTTACCTTGTTTTGAAGAAATATTATCGAGAAGAAATCTTTTTTAGAAATAATGGCTATAAGAGAGTCATCTGTAGCTACTACCGAAGCAGGCGTTGTTTTTCCGTCAATTAAGGACATCTCGCCAAAAAAACTGCCGGATTTATGTATTGCAAGAATTATCTCTTTCCCGTCTTCCGTTGTCCGGATGACCTTCACCTTGCCTAACAGTATAATATACATAAGTTCATTTGTATCTTCCTCATAGAGAATCGTCTCATTTTTTTTAAATTGTTTTACAACCATTTTATCTATGATTTGATCCATTTCCTCATCTGTTAATGAGGAAAAGAGCTTGGTTTTTTTAAAAAAAGTATCCTTGTGTTTTTTATTCATGATATTTTCCACTAAAAAGACTGGATTCCCCGCGGGAATGATAGCTCTATTGTTGAGTTTATAAGCAGGCTCTAATGAATATGAGCATGGAGAGCAGAATATTTCCCTGTTATTCAGGCTTTATTACCTAAAAACATGATAACATAACTGAGAGAAAAATCAACTGTGTTAAAGGACGGGAATTCCGGTCAAGGCTCTTGCTATGCCGGTTTTCAATAATAAAACTATCGGCATGAATTTTTGTTATAATTGAATCATTATGGCATTCGGATTTTTCAGTAAGAAAATTGAAGATATGCTCCCCGGCAAGGTATCAACAGATAAAGAGGATCTTTTCTGTTACGGGTTTGATGCATCTTCCAGCGAAGGCGCCCCTTCTGCGGTTGTAAGGCCTGCCGGCGCGGCAGAGGTTTCGGAAGCAGCTGCTTATGCCTTTAAAAATAATATCCCGATTATTCCGCGAGGGGCCGGCACAGGTATGACAGGCGGTTCTGTTCCCTTGAATGATACAGTAATTCTTTCTCTTGAAGGAATGAACAGGATCATTGATATTGATGAAAAAAATATGGTTGCAATAGTCGAGCCCGGGGTTATCAATTCGCATTTACAGGAGAAACTTGATGAGACAGGACTCTTTTACCCGCCCGACCCCGCGAGCATGAAATTTTGCACTTTAGGCGGAAATGTCGCTGAAAACGCCGGCGGTCCTAAGGCAATAAAATACGGGGTGACAAAGGACTATGTCCTTGGGCTGGAGACGGTCCTTCCTGATGGAAGAGTTCTTATGACCGGGGGGAAAACATATAAAGGAGTAGTTGGATATGATCTGACAAGATTATTAGTGGGATCTGAAGGCACACTCGGAATTATAACAAAGATTTTCCTGAAGATATTGCCTTTGCCTGAGGAGATAGTAACAATGTTATGCACTTTTTCGAGACTGGGCGACGCTGCGCAAACAGTCGGCAGGATTACTTCTTCCGGTATAATCCCCCGGGCCCTTGAATTTATGGACGCTGAATCAATCCGGGCAGTTGAGAATTACAGGCCTTTCGGACTTCCCCGTAATGCAGAGGCGTTGTTATTAATAGAAGTTGACGGCGCGCATGCAACAGTATCCGAAGAGGCTGAAAAAGTCGCATCCATTTGCGCCTCCTTAAATGGAGATATAAGCATTGCCGATGATGTCTATTCAAAACAGCGTCTGTGGGAGGCGCGGAGGGCGATATCACCTGCCCTTTATCACATAAAACCGACAAAAATAAACGAAGACATTGTTGTTCCCCGGGGGAAAATTCCTGAAATGCTGCATGCATTGAGAGAGATTGCTGAAACACACGACCTGCTAATAGCGAACTTCGGCCATGCAGGTGACGGAAACATTCATGTGAATGTTATGACAGACAAAGAGGATGAAGAAGGGTATCAGAGGGCCGCAGGTTCGATTAAGGATATTTTTGAGGCTGCCCTTAAACTTGGGGGAACTATCTCAGGGGAGCACGGCGTGGGAATCACAAAGAAACAATATGTGGGAATGGAGCTTTCAGACGTGAGCATTGAAATCATGAAAGCGGTAAAGAGCGTATTCGACCCTAAAGGAATAATGAATCCGGGGAAGATATTCCCTTCCGATTGATTTTTTATCTTTCACTTTTACTTTTTATTAAGCTACAATATCTAATTGATGTAATTTGTAGGGCGAGGTGACCTCGCCCCTGCCGATAATGTGTAAATAACAAAAAAAGAGGAGAGAAAAATTATGAGGCTTATCTTAAAAGAAGACGTAAAAGATCTTGGCGACATGGGCAGCATTGTAGATGTGGCTAATGGATACGGGAGAAATTACCTGATCCCGCGGAACCTTGCGGCAGAGGCAAATACAAGGAATATAAAGCAATTTGAACATCAGAAGAAAATCATTCTTACTAAGGCCGGGAAAATCAAAACAGCGGCTGATGAATTATCCGGCAAGCTGTCCGCCTTGACTCTCTGCATAGAAGTCCAGGCAGGGGAAGAAGATAAATTGTTCGGATCCGTAACCGCAAAAGATATAGCTGACGCCATAGCCGGGCAGGGCATTGAAATTGACAAACGTAAAATACTTCTTGAAGAGCCCATAAAAAAGCTGGGAACTTACAATGTATCCGTCAAGATTCACCAGGGTGTGACAGCGACTATGGCCGTAGAGGTTAAAAAAGCGGCAGAGGCTTAGGAGTATTTCAATGCTTAACCCTGTCCGCAGTGAAAGAGGTTCAAAAGGCGGTTTAAAACAATCGCCGTCAGGGCATGACCGTTTGCCGCCGCAGAACATTGAAGCCGAACAGTCTGTTCTCGGCGCCGTATTGCTTGAAAACGAGGCGATTTCATCTGTAATAGAACACCTGGCGCCGGGCGACTTCTATAAAGAGGCCCACAAAAAGATTTTTATTTCAATGCTTGATCTCTATGAAAAGAACGAGCCGATTGACCTCGTCACTCTTACGGAACAGCTTAACAGGAAAGAGCGCCTCGAGGAGATAGGCGGAGCTTCATATTTAAGCTCGCTTGTAAGCCTGGTGCCGACATCCGCAAATGTAAGATATCATTCGAAAATAGTCAAAGAAAAAGCCATCTTAAGGAATCTTATTGTCACGGCCACCGAGATCATTACAACGAGTTACGACACTGAACAGGATGTCAATGAACTCCTGGACCAGGCTGAAACAAAAATATTCGGCATCTCGGAAAAGATGGTAGGGAGTTCTTATGTCCATGTAAAAGAGATCATAAAAGATACTATTGAACTCGTTGACAGGCTCTATAATAAAAAGGAACTCATAACAGGCCTTCCCACTGGTTTTTCGGACCTTGATGAAGCTACAACGGGATTTCACCCCGGTGACCTGGTAGTCATAGGCGCAAGGCCGGGTATGGGTAAGACCGCATTCTGTCTGAATATTGTCACACATGCCGCGATAGAGGGGAAATCGCCTATAGCTGTTTTCAGCCTTGAGATGACTAAAGAGCAGCTTGTTTTGAGAATGTTATGTTCCGAGGCAGAGGTTGATTCAAAAGCCGTCCGCTCGGGTTACCACAGCAAGGAAGACTACAGGAAACTCGTAAATGCCGCGGGCAGACTCGCCGATGCCCCGATATACATAGATGACGCATTCAATTCAATCCTTGATATAAGGGCAAAGTCAAGGCGACTGAAGGCCGAACACGGACTGGGCCTTATTGTTGTTGATTATCTTCAGCTTATGAGTGGCGTGGGTTCATATACTGCGAGAGAACAGGTGATCTCCGATATCTCACGCTCATTAAAGGCGCTTGCAAAGGATTTATCGGTGCCTGTTATTGTTATCAGCCAGCTTAACAGGAGCTGCGAGTTGAGGGGAGACAAAAAGAACCCGATAATTGCCGATTTAAGAGAATCAGGCGCAATAGAGCAGGATGCCGATACAATACTATTTCTCTACAGGGATGAGTATTACAAGAAAGAGGATTCCCAGAAGAAAGGTATAGCTGAACTGGATATAGCAAAGCAAAGGAACGGGCCGACAAAGAAAATTGAACTCGCATTTATGGAGAAATACACAAAGTTTAAAAATCTTGTCGATCACGAGTACAGCGAGTTTTGAAAATAGTTTGTAACTATTCAGGCAGGCACAAAGGCACAAAGTGAAAAAAAGAATGAAAAACTTTTCTTGTATTTCTGTAACCCTTTGTGCCTATGTGCCTTTGCCACTTTGTGCCTGAGTAGTTACAATAGTTTAACGTTTGACACGTCAGGCGGATGATAATATGATACGTAAACCGGCGGTTGCCGGACAGTTCTACGAATCTTCCCGTTCAGGGCTCTCTGCGCAGGTCGAAGATTGCATCGAGACCGGTGTTGAAAAAGAAAGTGTAACAGGCATTGTCTCTCCCCATGCAGGGCTTATGTATTCAGGCAGGGTTGCGGGCGCAGTATATTCAAGGATTAAAATTCCTCACACTTTTATACTGATCGGCCCTAATCATACGGGTCTCGGGAGTCCTTTCTCCATAATGTCGTCAGGTGAGTGGCGGATACCGACAGGGGAATTAAAAATAGATGACAACCTTGCAAAGAGATTAAAGCAGCATTGCAATATTATTGAAGAGGACAGTCTTGCTCATCAAATGGAGCACTCGCTTGAGGTTCAGCTCCCGTTTATTCTCCATTTTTCTTCTGATGTAAACATAGTCCCCATTACAGTAATGACGGCTTCCCCCGGCACATGCAGGCTTGTGGGAGAGGCATTGGCGGATGTAATTAAAAACTCGGTTTATCCGGTCACAATCATTGCAAGTTCCGATATGACGCATTTTGAAACGGATTCAGCGGCAAGGAAAAAGGATAAGAAGGCGATTGAGAGGATAACGGCCATTGATCCGGAAGGTCTTTATAATACTGTCAGGGACGAAGGGATCAGCATGTGCGGTGTTATCCCTGTAACTATAATGCTCTTTGCCGCTAAAAAAATGGGGGCCGCAAAATCCACCCTTGTTAAATACATGACCTCCGGCGAAGTAAGCGGTGATTATGATTATGTAGTCGGGTATGCCGGGGTTATAGTAAAGTGAAATCTTGACTGTTCACAGGGTACAGTTGTCAGGGTGCAGGGTGCAGAAAAAACGGGTCCGGTTTTTCCTGAATGTTTTGTTCTATGCCATATCAATGGAAATCAGGACATAGTCATCCTTTTTTTTAAAGTGCACAACAGCTCTTCCGGCTTCATTTTCATAGATGGTAATGTCATTGTTGAACTCCTTCACCATCTTTAACCTCATCTTTTCCGTCCTGAGCAACTGGCCACCCTCAATAATTTGCACTTCCGCGAACATATCTCCTCCTCTTTATTTGTAATTGTTCAGGTTGCCGGGTTTACGGTTCACTGTGAACCTGAATTGTTACCGATTATTATACCACCGGAATCATGCTTTAGAACGAAAGCGCAAAAAAGGGGGAGCAATGCTCCCCCGGTATTTGTGTAACCGTGAACCGTGAACCGTGAACCGGCTTACGGCCTTTATTTGAGAATAGCCGCCAGGTCTTCATCAGGCGTGGAAATAGGCTTGATATCGTAATTCTTCACAAGAAAGTCCAGCACATTCGGGGTAATGAAGGCCGGAAGCGTTGGCCCGAGCCTTATATCCTTTATGCCGAGATGCAGCAGGGTAAGCAGTATTGCCACGGCCTTCTGTTCATACCATGAAATTATCATTGAGAGCGGCAGCTCGTTTACTCCCACTCCAAATGCCTTTGAGAGGGCAAGGGCAATCTGTATTGCAGAATATGCATCATTGCACTGGCCTATATCAAGCAGGCGGGGAATGCCTCCTATGTCGCCAAGGTCTTTGTCAAAGAACCTGAACTTGCCGCATGCAAGGGTGAGCACCACGCAGTCTTTCGGCACCTTCTCCACAAACTCCGTATAGTAGTTTCTGCCCGGTTTGGCCCCGTCGCAGCCGGCAACAAGAAAGAAATGCCGTATGGCCCCGCTTTTTACAGCCTCGATTATCTTGTCGGCAACTCCCATAACAGCGTTCCTTGCAAAGCCCGTCATAACGGTTTTGCCCGGAACGTCTTCCGTAAAGCCGGGCAGCGCAAGCGCCTTTTCAATAGCCGGGGTGTAGTCGTTATTCTGAATGTGGGTAATGCCCGGCCAGCCGACCAGGCCACAGGTAAATACATTATCCCTGTAGGAATCAAGCGGTTTCTGCAGGCAGTTTGTAGTCATGACGATGGCGCCCGGGAACGCGGCGAATTCCTTATGCTGGTTCTGCCAGGCAGTCCCGTAATGGCCGTAGAAGTGGGGGTGTTTTTTCAACTCCGGACAACCGTGAGTCGGGAGCATCTCGCCGTGGGTGTAGATGTTTATTTCTTTGCCTTCTGTCTGCCTGAGTATTTCCTCAAGGTCTTTGAGGTCATGGCCGGATACGAGGAGCGCCTTTCCTTTTTTTGCGCCCAGGGACACCTCTGTCGGCACAGGATGGCCGTACTTTCCTGTATTGGCTGCGTCAAGTATCTCCATTGTCCTGAGGTTGATCTCTCCGCATTTCAGGGCCAGGCCCACCCAGTCTTCAAGGGTAAGTCCTTTATTGAGCATGGAACTCAATGCCTCGTACACAAAGGCATAAATTGCATCATCTTTCTGGCCGAGCGCCTGCGCATGATATGCATAGGCGGCTACGCCTTTCAGGCCATACAGGGTGGTCTGCTCAAGTGATGCAACATCGGCATCGATATCAGGGGGGGTAATGGTTGCTGCCTCACCCTGTTTGACCATGGCTTCAATCGCGCTTTCAGGAACAAATGCAGCGGAGCTGTCGGAAAAGTCGACGTTCCCGCCGGCTGCCCTTACTTTTCCCCTGAGTTTATCTCTTAATTCCACGCATTTGTTTATAATTACGGTGAATCTTTCAGGATCAAAGTTTACATTCGTCAAGGTGGAAAAAAGCGCGCCTACAGTAAACTCGTCAACTTCCGCGTCCGTAACGCCAACCTTTCGGCCCTCATTCGCATAGAGCGAAAGCCCCTTAAGCGCGTAAACCAGAAGATCCTGTAACGCTGCAACATCCGGCTTCTTCCCGCATACACCGATTTTGTCGCATCCCCCTTTTGCTGTTTGTTCACATTGATTACAGAACATGCCAAACCTCCTTTTTAAATCCGTTATATCCCTTCCCCCGGATGGGGAAGGGCGGGCCGGGAAGATTGTCTCCCCCAACTCCTGTTTTTTTGTCTGCTCTGATTTTACTTGAAACCATGGAGATATGTCCTTGACTTATGTCAAGAAAGCATAAAAATTTTTGTAACTGTTCACGGTTGCCGGTTAAAAGTTCACGGTTAAAGAAAATATAACTGTCCCCTGCACCCTGTGAACGGTTACAAATTCTTTTTTGACAGAAACTGTTCAATGATGGTATTAATTATACTAAAGATGAACCAGAAAGCAACTGACCACATATCTCCTGTTCTGAATATCCCGCTTTTCCAGAACCTGCCTGAGCCGGCCCTCGGAATGCTCAATGGAATTCTTGTCAAACGGGAGTTTTCACGGGATGAAAATATTTTTATTGAAGGAAGCGAATCAACAGGCTTCTATATTATTATGAAGGGCCGTGTGAAGGTCTTCAAGCTCTCGGCGGACGGCAAGGAACAGATACTCCATATAGTCGGTCAAAAAGAACTGCTCGGCGCTGTATCCGCATTTGCAGGCAACCCCTATCCTGCGCATGCCGATGCAATGGAGAAGACAAATGCCCTGTTTTTCCCCAGGAAGGACTTTCTTGCACTAATCAGGAATGAGCCGTCCGTTGTCATGAATATGATGGCCAATCTTTCAATGCGCCTGCAGTACTTTACCAGGATGATTGAAGACCTTTCCCTTAAGGAGGTGCCCGGAAGGCTTGCCGCCTACCTCCTTTATCTCTCCCGGCAACCGGGATGCGGCGATACGGTCGAGATCGATATCTCCAGGGGACAGCTCGCCAGCCTTCTCGGGACAATACCCGAGACCCTTTCGAGGATACTCAGGAGAATGAGTGAAAAAGGGATTCTTGAAGTCAGCGGACGCAGGATCAAATTGCTGAAAAAGAAGGCCCTGCAGGATATCGTAAACGGGGAAAAGGCAGGGCTTTAGACCGCCCCCCACAGGCCATGCCTCCTTTTAGTTCCGCGTCTCAT
>DRDE01000156.1 GCA_011040095.1 Nitrospirota bacterium | reverse complement strand
GACATTGTCCCTGTAAGGCGCTCTACCGGGGGATCAACGGCTATTGCTATGGGACCGCGTCCCACATTAATCTTTTCCAGCTCCCGGTAAGTTGTTGCATCAACTACGGAGACCGTGTCCGAGGCGTAATTGGCCACAAAAAGAAGGTCCTTTCCTGAAGAGACCCTCCCGACTGCTATTGCTTCCGGCGCTGTGCCGAACCTGATCGGAATCTCGTTTTCAATCTTATTTGAAGTAGGGTCGATTACCGATATGCTGTTGGAGCCTGAATTGGCCACGTAAACCTTCAGGTACTCCCCCCCTGTTGATGTTGCAATGCCCCTCGGCCTTTTTCCAACCATCACCGTCGCCGCTATTTTGCCTGATTGCCTGTTAATCACCGAGACACTGTTTGATCCCTCGTTTGTTACATAAATAAGCATTGAACTTAATTCCGGGATCTGGCTTTTTACCGTGAACCCCGGCTTGAACAGATACCCCTCATGAAGCGATGCATCCACATTCCAGTTTAAAAATATCGTGGCGCCCTGGTTTCTCTTTAAAAAAACATCAATATTTACTTCTATCCCTTCAGCCGGCAACGCTAAACGTGTGACCCTTCCTTTTTTCCTGACAGAGGCGTCTTTGACAATGAGCTGAAGTTTTCTGTATCTCCCGTCCGGCAAAGTCTTTTCAGCTAAAAAAACCTGGCGGCCTTTCATGCCGTAAGAGTTAAGGCGCTGAGGCCGGGCCATGACCTCCCTGACAGTCCCGTCATCCGCGACAATATTGACGGCTGACAGATCAAATGTGATATCCTGCAAAGACTTTTCAGGCAGGCTCACTAAGAGGGTAAGGTGAGAATTGAATGGTTCAGACATAGTGTCCCGTTCCTCTGTAGTAGTGCATCCCGCCAAAAAAACAGAAAAAAGGAAAAAGGAAATAACAAATAATATTTTAAATTTTTTCTTGTTCATTCTTTATTTGCCGTTTTCAATGACAGGTGATTATCGGCCGGTGACCGTTGTTTTACCGTGATCTGAATACCTGTACACGTTGATTAAATGTATCCGCAACAATGATCCTGCCTTCGTTGTCCACAGCAAGATCAATCGGAAACTGGAACCATCCCTCTGCCCAGCCCAGCCCGCCGAATTCAAAAATGAATTTACCTTCCCTGTTATATACGGTAATGGTATGCCGCATATAATCAACCACATACATCCTGCCGTTATTATCATCCACACCTATTCCCCGCGGCCGGCTCAGCTTGCCGGAGCTTCCGCCCTTCCGGCCGAATTTCATGATAAAATTCTGATCCTTGTCATAAATATAGATACGCCCCTCTTCCTCGCTGACAAGATAAATCCTGCCCTCTTTATCCAGAATCACATTGGTTATTATCGCTTTCCTGTCTTCTTCCTCAGGCGATATTATATTTATAAAACGACCGTTGCCATCAACATACACGACACCTGCATAATAACTTGCAGCCACGTAAAAATTTCCCTTTTTATCAACAGCGAGACGGTAAGGGACAAACGATTCAGAGTCCTTGAAACCTTTTAAATAGATATCACGCTCCCACTTCAGACATGCATTGAAAACCGAAATCCTGTGTCTCGGGTTAGCAGCCGTTGCAGGCTGCGCAACATACAGGTTCCCGTCGGCATCCACGGTCAAACCCTGCGGCGATTCAATCCCGTTTCTCTTGCTTAGTGTATAGAGCGGGAAGAAATCCGATGTAAAAATAATAATTCTGCCCCTGCCGTCAATAAGATAAATCTCATTTGAGTATGTATCCGCAAATACAAACGAAGGAAAAAAAAGGGCTCCGCCCTCCTCATCGGCAGATATTGTTTCCTGAAAGGTTATGACTGAACCCAACATCTGCGCATCAAGCCCCGGAGAAACAAGACATAAAAATAACAAAACAGAACACAATACAAGAAGCGCAATACGGACAATATCTGTTTTCTTTACGCAACTCTCCTGCTGAAAATTAATCATATCCATGGTTAGAAATTATAATAATAACAATAAGTTCTGATGATATTCAACTCTCTTATAGCTTTATTAATTTATTTGTAACTGCTCAATGGCGACTGCTCAGAAGCAAAGTGGCAAAGGCACATAGGCACAAAGTGAAAAAAAAAGATAAAAAAAGGGTATCGTACATTCCGGTACAATACCCTTTCTGTCGGAACTGAGGTGTTCTTTTAATAAGCGTCTTTATTCGTATGGCAATGCAGGCAGCCCGCCCCCGCGCTAAGGCTGGTGGAGTAACTGAATCTCAGGTTGTCATTCTGGTCCGAGCCATGCGCCCTGTGGCATGAGAGGCAGATAACCCTGTCAGTGCCTGCGGCAACCGTTCCGCTTGCGGCAGTTGCTCCATTTGCAATCGTTGATCTCCCAACCGGTGTCTCATCATCATATGTAGTGGATATGCTTGCATATTCTCCCGAGTTAGGGATTAAAACGTCGGTCGGATGCCTGATCCACGGACTTGCCGTGCCGATGCCGCCGGAACCGCTGACATGGTAATTAGCGTGGCATTCCGCGCATAGCTCACTGATTGTCCCCTTCATATTAGCCCAACTGTCCGTTGTTCCCCTGTTGGCATAATCTTCGCCGAGATACTCATTGTGGTCCGTGGTGCTGCGGGTATTATGCCAGTCATTATCCTCAGCGCCCTTGATTTTATAAAGAAACCTGTAACTTGTTGCTACGGAAGCCCCCTGGCCGGTCAGTGTGAACCCGGAGCCGTACTGAAGGATTGTATCGTCACCGTGATGGCCTCCGCTGACAGCATCCCACTGGTCGGTCTGATCCCTGTTGCCGTGACAGCCGTTTGCCCCTGCGCATGTTAAACGGCTGCTGGTTTGAAATCCGCTTGTTGAAGGGTAACTTCTCAATAAGTTGAGGAAAGGGACTTCTCTCTCATCAAATATTCAAGTTGAGGTATTGAATTTATGCCCCCTACTCGATCATTGAGAAATTTCCAAAAAGAGACCTTCAATTTTCGACAAGTTTTCTTTAAGCTTGTGAAAGTATCCCTGCATTTTCGACCAGGACTACTCCGTGTACTCCCACTTATTTT
>DRDE01000155.1 GCA_011040095.1 Nitrospirota bacterium | reverse complement strand
TTTTTTCAGCGGGCTTTATGGCTTTTTTGCTGTGGAGGGTCGACTGGGAACATTTTTCCCTGATTGCGGGCAGGCTGGATATAAAAGGCATGCTTATTGCCTTTGGCGTGTTTATACTTGCCAATCTTGTCAGGACCCACCGTTTTTATCTCCTGGATCATACCGGGGAAAAGCTTGCGCGCTGGTGGATTATAAATCAGTTCTACAACTTTATAACCGCAACTCTGCCCGGAGGCGCGGGTGAAGCAGCCACGGTTTATGTCCTGAAACGATTCTCAATGTTTAATATATTGAGCGCCATGAGGATACTTCTCCTCACCCGCTTAATGGACCTGGCCGCTTTATCCGGGCTGTTTTGTTTTGCCGCCGTACAGATGAATGCTTATACCCCGTACCGGAAAACAGCCATCATGCTCTCAGGCATTTTGTCTGTTTTATCAATGATTGCGCTTGTCCCGGCAATCGAGCGCCTTATTCTGAGGATGATGCGGAAACTACCCGGACGAATGGCGATAATTCAAAGGGTATCCGGAAAACTGGATGAACTTGCAAGGATAGCCGAAGGGTATCGCAAGGGCAATTATCTTGGTGTTGCATTGCTTCAGTCAGCGTTGATTATGGCCGGATCTGCCGTGTCCGTGCACCTTTTATTTCGCGCCATAGGAGTTGATTTTACACCTGTTCAGAGCTTCTACTGTTTCGGCGTTTACGCGTTTTTCCAGATCGTGCCTGTCCAGGGGATTGCCGGGATCGGAACCCAGGCAGCCTGGTGGTCACTCGCCCTCAATGCGGCCGGATATCAGGGCCCTGATGCGATTGCAATAGGGTTTGTCATGCACGGCGCATATTATTTATTCATTACCGTTCTGGGATTCCCTTCAATTTTAATATGGCTGAAGGAAAAGAGGGAAAACAAGCGTTAGATACACCTTTTATATTTATTTGAATATCGGTTAAACTAAAAAATGAATCCTCTGTACGGCTCAAATGCACATTAATTGCGCTCCGGGAGACATTATATCCATATCGACAATGAATAAAAAATGAAATCCGCTCCTTTACCCTCACAAAAAAAAGAGTTGGCTGCAATCCTCCTTGCATATATAATTTTTGCCGCAATATTCGGCTTTGCTTACAGATACGCGATTAACCCGGATGGTGTATCCCAGCTTCGGCTGGCAGGTTATATAGCAGAGGGGAATTTCCTGCAATCCGTAACTTCAAGCTGGTCGCCGCTCTTCATCTGGTTAATATCTCCTTTCCTGTTTTTCGGATTTGACGGGTTGGCTGCCGCAAGAATAGTGATAGCATTAAGCGGTGCAGGGCTTGTTCTCGGGAGCTGGCTTTTAACATTACGGATAGGTTTATCGCGGAACTCACGATTTATTGCCGTATTGATCGCGGCATTATTGATTTCCGACTGGACCGTGCGAAATATAGGCGCGGACCTGCCGGTAGCTGCTTTGACAATATTCTATATATACCTGGCAACACACCCGGATATTTTAATTGACAGGAAGATTTCATTTTTTTGCGGGATTGCCGGTGGATTCTCTTACCTGGCGCATCACTATGCCCTTCCATTTTTCCTGGCCCACTACCCTTTAATGTTACTTTTAAGGGGATATATCGACAGGGACAAAAACGGATTTCCCGTGAAAAAAGTTTTCATGTCATTGGCGGCCGGAGTTGCGGGGTTATTAATTATATCATCCATATGGATCGGCATAGTATCCGTAAAGTATGGACACCTGGCGATCAGCAGCAAGGGTTCAATAGCGCATGCGGCTGTAGGTCCTAAAGATAAAGACAGGCGACACCCGTTTTTTGTCGGTGGATTATATAAACCGCGAGACGCTTATGCAATTCATGTATTTGAGGACCCTTCGGAAGTGGAGTTCAAGACATGGTCGCCGTTTGAAAGCAGGGAGTATTTTATGTATCAGCTCAAACTGATAAAAGACAATGCCGTCTACATACTCAATCATTTTGTCACGCAGAGTCCGTTTTTCACCTATGCCTTTGTGATAGGGATATTGACTTTAATACCGATTGCTTTTTTATTGAACCCGCTGAACAATGAGAAGAGGTTCCTGTATTTATGGGTTGTCATAACGTTCGGCATTTACTGCTCCGGTTATCTGCTGGTCATAGCCAGGTCGCCGAGGCGCTTTTATGCGCTTATGATAGTCTTCCTTTTCATATCTTTTCATTTCCTGGAAGAATTTAAAAACGGTGTCAGTGGTGTTATATCCGGCCGGAGAAAAAAAATATTAATTTATTATTTATTAATAATCGTTGTCCCGGCTTTTGCGCTGAAACCCGGTGTGCACTTGCTGAAATCCGCAAAGGACATCGTTGCCATTGAACAGGTTAACCCGTACAAAGAAATTGCCGGCCGGATCAGCGCAATTCAATTCCCCCCGCCGTATGCAATAATAAGATCATCCCAGAAGCCCCATACCGACACTTATATTGCATACTATTTAAAAAAACAATTACTGGGAAGACCGTTGTCCCGGGATGTGGACGGCATTACAAAAGAACTCGAGGCGGCAGATGCGAAGTCCCTCCTGGTATTTGACAACCCGGAGATTGTTGAGAAACTGAAAAAAGATAAAAGATACATTCATGCAGGCGCAGTAAAACTTGAAAACAGTAAAAGATATTTAAACGCAGTCAATATCAAGCAGGATGAAATTAAGGGATGGGATAAAGAAGTAAATGTTTTTATATTAGAATAATGGTAATCGTTCACGGGGTGCAGGGAACAGTTGTCAGGGGGCAGGAAAAATTTAAAGATTTGGAATGTGTATGGAAAAGATCAGCCATGCCGGTTGGTTTAATTAGATAAAACATCTAAAAAAAACTGATCTGTTTTTCTGCACCCTGCCCCCTGACAACTGTTCCCTGTAAACGGGTTACAAATAATATCATTGACAAAAAAGCGCTAAGTTTGCAGTTATAAAGAATATTGAAAAACATGACTCAAATTACAAACAAGTGTCCTGTCTGTAATGACCGGAGATATTCCCGCTCCTGTGCAATACGCGGGTATACGTATTATTCCTGTAATTCCTGTGGGATGCTTTATTTAAGCGACGGGGAAAATGCTTCAACCCCTGATAATGAACAATATGACAATGACTATTTTAAAGATACCCTGAAACAGGGCATGAGCGGATATATGGACTATGCAAAACAATCACGTCCGCTCCGCATGAACTTCAGGATTCTTTTATCGCGTATTCATCCTTATGTATCACTTGATACGCCTGCATCCATGCTT